>PLCH01000252.1 GCA_003135585.1 Chitinophagaceae bacterium | reverse complement strand
TCATAAAGGGAATCGGCCCTTTGTTTTACTTCTGCCTTCGCTGTATCTGTGGGGTTGAAAGGAAACACCAGTAATATTTGAGCCGCTCTCATTTTCCCAAGTGCCTTTCTTTCACCAAGATTATTGAAAATATGGTATCCGGTTTTGCCGCGGTAAAGAACTGAGAAATGTCCTGCGGGGGTTCGATACGCTAGGTTCTCCAGGTCATGGGGAAGGGTAAAGACGGTAATCCATCCAAGATCCCCGTAATTTTTTTTTGCAAATGGATCTTCGGAATATTCTACTGCAGTAGCATTAAAATCTTTTCCATTTTTTAAAGCAGCATAGGCTTGCGTTGCCTTTTTATAGGCGGTAAGGGTATCAGCTGGAAGGGCTGTTTTGGGAATGGCAATATAAATGTGTGCAAGATGGATATCATGCTGGCTCCGTACAAATGCCTCCCTGATAAGCTTATTCAAGCTTGCTTCGTCATTCATATACCTGTCTACTGATTGATTTCGGAAATTTTGCCTTTCGGTAATCTGGCTGGATAGCGTGTCCAGCTTCATATCATAAGCCGCTTTCACTTTGAGTTTGTACCGGGTATACAGTTCAAGGTAATCCCTGTAGGATTTTTCCGTGGGCTTTCCTGAATTGTTATTCTTCTGATATGCTTTTAAAAATTCTTCCTTGCTGATGGTTCCGTCGCCATATTGGAGGAGTGATTGTGCCGAACTCTTTTCAATCATGCAGGTGGCAAAGCCAACCAAGGCCAAAATCAGGCGGGAAAAAACATTCCTCATTTCGTTTTATTTAGCTGAAGTTTCAGGTTGATGACTTCATCAAACTGTTGGTAACCAAGTTTTTTCGCTATTATTCGTTTATCCTTATCCAGCAGGTATAAAATCGGAGTTTGATAAACGTCATAAAGCTGTTTATAGCTGGGTTTATCTCCGGCCGTCTCCGCATCATGCTGGGACTGAGTTTGATAAACGTGAATCCAGTCCTTCAAATTGTGGTCACGGATGAATTTGAGCCAGGCTTCCTTACCTCCATCTACCATCACCCCGACAAGCTTAATTCCCTCGGCTTTCCATTTGTTCTGGAAGATGGAATCCAGTTTGGGCACAATCTCTTTGCAGTGGCTGCAGGTCGGATCCCAAAAACAGATCACCGTAAACCTGGCTTCAATATCATAAAGTTGCTGTGGTTGTTCGGAAGTGTCAGTCATTAGGAGGTTGGAGGCAGGTAATCCGATAAGATTGGCCATCAGGCTGTATGCCCTGTCATTTACAAATTTTCGATATTTCTCTGTAAAAAAATCTGCCTGACCAACGTTGATGTACTTTTCAAAAAGATGAACAAAAACCGCATCCTGGCCCATATATTCGGGATTGATGTATTTCTGAACAAAATAAATGAGTAAATATTTAAACATCTCCTTATTAGTCCGCGATTCCAACAGCATCCTGTCTGCCTCCCGGTTGATCGAATCCGGTTCGGGGGGTACCAGGTCTTTAAAATATTTATCGAGTTTGGGTTCAAAAATTGGCGTCCGTATCAGCCGTTCATCCGTAAATGAAATTCCATCCCAATAATGAGACCTGAAATAATGATAGGCAAATAAGCTATCACGGGGATTGCCTGCCTTTTTATCTGGTGCCGGAACAACAGGTTCTTTCAATGTCTTAAGCAAGCTGGCAAGTATGGACTGGGGGTATTTTTTTTCAATCTCATTGCGGTAGTCCTGCACCTCAACGTTGAGTTGTTTGATCCTATTGGAAATATGAGCGGAGTCTTCCTTGCTTCTGGCCCCGGCAAGAATGGATTTGGTTTCCTCTATTTCCTTACCGTCTTTTGCCATAAAGCGTGTATAGGACTGAAAAAGGGTATTGTCTTCAGAACCAAGGAAAGCGATTTTATCAGGTATTCCGCTTGAATCGGCNNCAGAAACCATGAAATAGATACCCCCTGGTAACCTTTCTTTTCCTTTGAATGTGCCGCTGCTACTGGCATCCAACATGGCCGAGTCTGCAAGGGCTTTTATCTTGCCATAATAATATCCAAGATATACCCGGCTGTTTTTATAGGGAGTTAACTTAACCTTGATATGGTAGGGGCTTTGTGAATATCCATATTGAAAGCTGAGAAGGACAACGGACAACAAAAAAAAATTTTTCAAGTAGATAGTTTTGCCGTTATAAACGCGGGAGTTGGTTCTGGTATTTTCTGGTTTGTTATTTTTTTCCTGGAAATATACTTTGAAATAGTAAGCTAGGGCCATTTGTTGAAAGTGTTGGTGATACAAAACAACTAAGTTAAATCATTTGCCTTGGGCATAGTTAACGGATGCTAAATTAGTGCCATAAGCTCAATTGTAATTACTTTTGCGCGGTGAAAAGAAAAAAACAAAATATTGTATTGGAAAAAATCCTTGTGGAAGATTATGCTGCCGAGGGAAGATCACTTGCAAGGGTGGATGGTAAAGTTGTTTTCATGGACAATGCCATACCCGGAGACATAGTGGATGTGAAGCTGACCAGAAACAAAAAGGACTGGGCAGAAGGATTTGTTATCCGTGTTCATGAATTTTCAGGGGACAGGGNNGGGGTGAAGCCGTTCTGCTCTCATTTTGGCGTTTGCGGCGGCTGTCAATGGCAGATGTTACCCTATGAGAAGCAACTTTTTTATAAGCAAAAACAGGTAGAGGATAATTTGCAGCGCATCGGTAAAATAATATTGCCTCCCGTTCAGTCCATCATGGGAGCGGTAAAAACAAGCTGCTACAGGAATAAGATAGAATATACGTTCTCCAATAAACGCTATTTACTGGCCGAGGAGTTGCGGGACCCCGCGGTTTCTACCCAGCAGAACGTTGCCGGTTTTCATGCGAAAGGAATTTTTGACAAGGTGGTTGATATAGAGACCTGTCACCTGCAGGCAGAGCCAACCAATTTATTGCGTAAGTCCGTTAAGCAATGGGCTATTGAAAATTATCCTTCGTTCTATGATATTAAACTCCATCAGGGGTGGTTGCGCACCATGCAGGTTCGCATTTGTACGACTGGTGAGCTGATGCTGAATATTGTTTTCGGGTATGAGGAAAAAGAAAAGCGGGAACAGCTGCTCGATCATATCCTGCAGAATTTTCCAACTCTCACCACCCTTCTTTATACAATCAATCCAAAGAGAAACGACAGCCTTTATGACCTTTATCCCCAGGTATATTATGGTAAGGGGTATGTAATGGAGCGCCTGGAGGATTTTGAATTCAAGATCGGCAGTAAGTCTTTTTTTCAAACCAACTCTGAACAGGCCATGCGATTATACCAGGTAACAAGAGAATTTGCCGGNNGTGTATGACCTTTATTGCGGAACCGGAAGCATAGGTATTTTTGTCAGCAAATTGGCAAAAACAATTATCGGGGTCGAAGCCGTCGGGGAGGCGGTTGCAGATGCCCGCGAAAATGCAGCCATAAACAGGATCCACCACGCATTTTTTTTTGAAGGAGATGTGGCAGGCATTTGCAACGATGATTTTTTTGAAATTCACGGCAGGCCCGATACCATTATTACCGATCCTCCAAGAGCCGGGATGCACGAAAAGTTGGTCAGGAAAATCCTGGATTTGGAAGCATCCACCCTGGTCTATGTGAGTTGCAACCCAGCCACACAGGCCAGAGACATCAACCTGTTGGACGAGAAATACCAAGTCACAAAAATTCAGCCGGTGGATATGTTTCCGCATACCCATCACATTGAGAATGTGGTGCAGCTGAAATTAAAAGGGTAGACCTACGCCTAGGAGGCTGTTTAGGTTCGAAATTTTAAAAACATGTTTTTTCGTCTTAAATAGTAATTTGCAGGGTTTAATAAAACTGATTATGACAGAGTTTCGGCCGGGGCGTTTTCAGATGATTCCGCCTGTAATAAAAAATCTGATAATTATTAATGTATTGGTTTTCCTGGCCCAGAACACTTTTGGCAATACAGCTGCATTCAACATGGATAACCTGTTTGCCCTGCATGATATACACTCAGTGTATTTCCGGCCCCATCAGCTGATTACCCATTTATTCATGCATGGCGGATTGGATCATATTTTCTTTAATATGTTTGCCTTATGGATGTTCGGCAGTATTCTGGAAAATTACTGGGGGCCTAAAAGATTTCTAATATTTTATTTGGCTTGCGGATTGGGGGCAGCTTTCCTTCACCTCGCCGTTTTGTATTATGAAAATGGCCAATTATTACAGGCTTTTAATTCCTTGGATCCAATGAGACAACAAGAAGAAGGACCAGGCGTATTCGGACAGATAAACGAAGCTACAATAGGGGCCTCCGGTGCGGTTTTTGGGTGCCTGGCTGCTTTTGGCTACCTCTTTCCCAATAGTCTTATCTATCTTTATTTTTTTGTACCCATAAAAGCAAAATGGGTCGTACTGGCCTATGGCGCCATGGAGCTTTACCTGGGTGTCCGCAATTCCGGGGGGGATAATGTGGCCCACTGGGCCCATATCGGAGGTGCAATTGTCGGATTGCTGATGGTTATATATTGGAAAAAGACCGATCGCCGCAATTTTTATTAAACTCTTTGTGTTTATATATGTTACCTGATAAGCTGACAGACATTATTAGCCCGCTTTGATTTTACAATTTCATAATTGCTATTATGAACGTAATGGAAGACAGTTATCGTAAACGGATGAACCTGGGTCAGGAAGGCAATGCCCTCATTCAATTGATTGCTGTCAATGCCGTTTTGTTCGTAATCCTCAAGTTCATATATGTTATCTATATAGTTGTCCCCCTGCGGCCGGAAGCATATTACACCAACGTCTTCAACTGGTTTATTTTGCCTGCCAGTCTTCAGAAATTGGCCACCCGTCCCTGGACCGTTCTGACCTATATGTTTTCCGACCAGCATGTCTTTCGGTTTATTGCCAACATGTTCTGGCTCTGGAGTTTTGGCTATATCCTGCAGGATCTCACGGGAAACCGAAAATTGACTCCCATTTATATCTATGGCGGATTAGCGGGTGCAACCGTGTATATTCTTTCCTATTATGTTTTCCCGCACCTGCAGGCTCAGATCCCCTTTGCCGCCTTGGCAGGAGCTAATCCGGCCGTCATCGCGGTGGCCGTTGCCACGACCGCAGTGGCTCCGGATTACCGCATTTTCCCCATGATAAATGGGGGGGTTCCCTTGTGGGTTTTAACCTTGATTTATGCACTTATTAATTTTTCCAGCATTCCCTACGGGGATTCGGGTGCCTATATTGCCAATGTCGCAGGAGCTGGCTTCGGATTTCTTTTCATTTATCAGATGCGAAAAGGAAACGACTGGAGCGTCTGGATCAATAATTTTTTTGACTGGTGCCATGACTTGTTTAACCCCTACAGGAAGATAAAGATTAAGTCTGCCAAGGATGAGTTTTTTTACAATGTTTCCGGAACACAGCCCTACAGGAAAATTCCCAATATCACACAGAAAAGAATTGACGATATCCTGGATAAGATAAATCAGCAGGGATACCGGTTTCTAACGGATGAAGAAAAAGACATCCTTAAAAGGGCTGCAGAGGAAGAAGATTTGTAATTTGCAGACCTGTCATGGCAATCTTCCGAAAATTTACCAAACGTTTTTTTATTGTCCTGAATCTAGGTGTGGTCTTTTTGTTCTTACTGGCCTGTGCCAATTCTTTCCTTCATCCTGACAAATGGTGGTTTATTTCCCTGCTGGGTTTAATTTTTCCCCTTTTGTTGCTGGTCGTGCTGTTATTTTTTATTTTCTGGTTATTTGTTTCTTCGCGTGCATGGGCCCTGTTGTCCTTGTTCGCCATGATCATCGGCTGGAAGAATATTCATACATTTCTTGCCTTCAATTCTGGTACGAAATTCATAGCTCAAAAACCGGCCGGCGCCTTAAGGGTATTGACATGGAATGTTCGTAGCTGGGATGAATTCATCTCAAAAAAATCAGAAATCCCGGCCCATCGCAGTAAAATGATGGATTTTTTGAAAGATCAGGATGCAGATGTACTCTGCTTCCAGGAATTTTTTGAATCTCACAATCCCAGGGAACATGCAGCCAATATCCCTTATATATGCAATGAACTTCATTTTCCCTATTACTTTTTTTCGCATGACTACAAGCGTAGGGATGGCATGTATGAAACAGGTGTGATTATTTTTTCAAGGTATCCCATTACCAATCATTTCCAGATTAAGTATGACAAAACTGATTCCCTTAGGGCGACAGAAAGCCTGATCGCAACAGATCTGGATGTAAATGGAAAAACANNAGTTTCGAAATAAGGATTTCCGTGATATTGAAATCATTACCAATGTGAACGATAGTATGTTACAGGCTTCTAAATCTATTGTAAAGAAATTAAAACGGGCTTTTAGCCTTCGCGGTTTCCAGGCTGATCTTGTACGTGAGCAACTCGACGAAAGCCCCTATCCGGTCATTGTCTGTGGCGATTTCAATGACGTTCCCAATTCTTATACCTATTTCAGGATCAGGGGCGACAGACAGGATGCCTTTATTCAAAAGGGGTTCGGAATAGGAAGAACCTATGTTCATTTATCTCCTACCCTGCGGATTGATTATATAATGGCCGGTAGGCAATTCAATATCCTACAATGCAGGAAATTTCCATTACCCTATTCAGACCATCATCCGGTTGTGGCAGATATCCAGTTGCCCGGAACGACCCGATAATTTTCATATATTTGGCAAAACATTCTCTCCTTGTCTATATCTTTTCAATATTGTCCCATTGAGTGTGGGCTGGTTTAAACCGGATATTCTATTTTTGCGTGCCGGTCATCAATCAAATAATTATTTTTAGAGATTTGACTTTCATATTTGGTAAACATGAGTTCATTAAAGGTCCATAATTCATACACACGGCAAAAAGAACTGTTCACGCCCATTACCCCCGGCTATATAGGGATGTATGTGTGCGGACCGACGGTGAGTGGGGAAAGCCATTTAGGTCATGCCCGTCCGTTTATTACTTTCGATATTATTTACCGTTATCTTTTATATTCCGGTTATCAGGTCCGTTATGTGCGCAATATTACCGATGCAGGTCATTTTGAGGAAGAAGGAAGAGAAGCGGAAGATAAAATTGTTAAAAAAGCTGTTATAGAGAAATTGGAACCCATGGAACTGGTACAAAAATATACAAACCTTTTTCATTGGGCTATGAGGAAGTTTAATACCCTGGAACCAAGCATTGAACCTACCGCTACCGGCCATATTGTGGAACAAATTGAAATGATAAAACAAATTATTAGTGAAGGTTATGCATATGTGGTAAATGGTTCGGTCTATTTTGATGTTAAGAAATATGCGGATAAATATCCTTACGGTAAATTGAGTGGCAGGATTCTGGATGATCTACTCGAAACAAGCCGGGATTTGGAAAACCAGGAAGAGAAACACAACAAGCAGGATTTTGCCTTGTGGAAGCATGCACCACCGGAACACCTGATGCGTTGGAAAAGTCCTTGGGGAGAAGGTTTTCCGGGATGGCACATTGAATGCTCGGCTATGAGCACAAAATATCTTGGAAAGCAATTTGATATTCACGGAGGTGGTATGGATCTGTTGTTCCCGCACCATGAAAGTGAAATAGCCCAAAGTATGGTCTGCAATAAGCATATACCCGCCCGTTACTGGCTTCATAATAATATGATCACCATCAATGGACGCAAAATGGGGAAAAGTTATAACAACGTGATCCGTCTGACAGAGATGTTCAGTGGGAATCATCCTATGCTCCAGCGTGCTTATTCACCCATGACCATCCGTTTTTTCATTTTACAGACGCATTACAGGAGCACCCTTGATTTTAGTAATGAAGCGTTGCAGGCAGCCGAGAAAGGGTTCAGGCGGTTAAGGGAAGCTTATGAAAACCTGCTCAAGATCTCAATCGACGGTTCAGAGGAGGCTGGGGACAAAATCCTGGATGAAAAAGTGACCAGATTGGTCCATGAATTCGATGATTTTATGAATGATGATTTTAATTCTGCGAAGGTTCTGGCCAATATGTTCGAAGTGGTACCTGTGATTAATTCAATAAAGAATGGTCAGCTGAATTCAAATTGCTTGAGCCGAGAGACTTATTCATTGTTGAGGGTTTATTTTAAAAACTATCTGGAAGATATTTTCGGGTTAAAGGAAGAAATTATGGTCGATAATCAGAAATTGGATGGTGTCCTGGAACTTTTGATAGATATCCGCAAAGATGCAAAGACAAAAAAAGACTATAACACCTCTGATAAGATCCGCAACCAGCTGCAACAAATGGGAATCTCCTTAAAAGACGATAAGGATGGCGGAGTGAGCTATAGCCTGGATTAAATGTTAAATAAATCTTATAAAGCTTATTTTCCGTTTGCAAATATTGGGAATTCTTTGTTTCTATTCGTCCGCTTGTCGGCTATGTTTTGTTTTTGACAGGAATATAGATACTTTACCATTCATTTTATCGTTCAAATCGGTTAAAATGCAACTTATGCGCATGAGATCCTATCCGTCTTTTGTTATTTATGCAATCCTGCTATTTATTTGCGTGGCGTTTTCAACCGGCTGCGCAAGACCCAGTACCGCCCCCTCAAATAACAATAATTTTACTATTGACAGCCTTGTTCAAACAAGTACCAATCTGACCCTTTTAAATAAGGCCTTGGTAAAATCCAGACAGGATATTACCCTCCGTGGTGCGGGACCTTTTACACTATTTGCCCCGCCCGACGCTGCATTTGCTGCGTCCCATATTGATGAATCGTATATCAATGGACTTTCAGATAGTGCGTTAACCATATTTGTGCTATACCATATCATTGATTCGGCCATCAGTTCCTACTACCTTCCTGCGGGTCCCAATGGGAAATTAATCACTGCCAGTGGCGATTCTTTGTTTGTTACTACCCGGGCAACCGGAATATACATCAATGGTGTGCAAATTACGCAGGCCGATGTGACAGCAAACAATGGAATCATTGATGCCATCAGATTTGTTTTGTTGCCACCCAAGGGAAACATTATGCAGGTGGTGCAGTCCGATACAACCTTTAGTTATTTGACTGCTGCAATTTCAAGAGCCAGCACTGGCAATACAGAAGTGGCAGGCCTATTGTCCAACGGCGGACCATATAGCTTACTGGCCCCTACCAATAGTGCNNCTTTTCAGGGAGCCGGTTATCCCTCAATCAGCGATATTAACAATGCCAACCCTGACAGCCTGGCAAAAATGTTAACGTATCAAATTTTGAATGGAAGGCTTTTTACTCCTGATCTGGCTTTGGGCGGGTCTGCCAATACAGTAAATGGAGAGTCAGTGAACCTTTATCCAGGCACAAGTATAAGTGTAGTGCTTAGGGGCCAGAGAAATGACTCGCTCACGAATATTACTACCGGTAATATCATGGCCCGCAATGGGGTTGTCCATATTATTGACAGGATTTTATTGCCATAGTTGTATCTCAGGGGCATGGCTTTTGGGGAATCCTCTTAGTAGTTTCAATCTTTATAGATAACTGCTATTCAAAAATTGGTTTATGCATATAAAATCCTATTCTTCCCTTGTGTCTGGCAGCTTAATCTTTTTGTTTTTTTCCGGTTTTCTTTTCCAGAATTGCTCAAAAACCAAATCGGCTTACCTTCCTGTTACTCCAAACACAACGATAACCTACCTGGTCAGAAACGGAAGTAAACTTACTTTGTATAATAAGGCCATATCGAAAACTGGATTGGACACCATATTTGCTGGCGCGGGCCCTTACACAGTTTTCATTCCTTCCGATGCTTTTTTTGCTGCTGCGGGGATAGACAGCAATGCCATCAATAATTTTTCCATTGGTGAGTTACGTAATATTTTATTGTATCAAACCATTGCGGGCGAAGGCTTGTTATCCGCAAATTTTCCAAAAACCTCCAATGCAAGTATCATAATGGCAAATGGAGATTCTGCATTTATCAGTACTGATTCTGCCGGAATTTTTATCAACGGCTTCCAGCTAACGCCTTTGGATGTGATTGCAAGCAATGGGGTCATCAACGGACTTGAAGGAGTACTAATGCCTGCAACCGCAAATATTTTGCAAATAGTACAAACTGATACGGCGCTTAGTTTTCTGGCCGCAGCCATTTCAAGGGCCAGCCAGGGTAATACGAAAGTAGATAGCCTGCTGGCTGGAAGCGGTCCGTTTACAATTTTCGGTCCCATCAATAGTGCCTTTCAGGCATCAATGGGGTATTCAACCATCAACGCCATCAACACTGCCGACCCGGATACATTGGCTAAAATAATAACTTATCATATTCTGGCCGGCAGGTTCTTCAGTTCTGATCTGGCTGGTGCTGCCAGCGAAATAGCTTTGAATGCGGACAGTCTCGGTGTTTCTCTGGGATTTGGAAATAATGTTATGATAAAGGGCAACAGTGATAGTTCCGCAGCAAATATAGTTGTCGGAAACATCTTGGCACGCAACGGCGTCCTTCATAAGATTGACCAGGTTTTATTGCCCTGAAAAAAAATTTAAGTTTGTAGATTAGGCTTGCAAAGCTTCAAATAAACAATGGAATACATCGATCATCTTTCCAGGGATAAAAGACTAAAGAAAATTATTGACCAGCAGGAACCGCTGAAATTGGTAAAAAGAAAAAAAATTCATCTTCATCTGTGTGGCTCNNCACCCGGGTTGCAGATATTATTCAAAAGCGTTTTTTGGGATTGTACGGAGGTGGCCGGCCTAGCCCTGAACAAATCCTTGAAACTCCATTTGATACTCTTCGGGCCATAGGATTGTCCAATGCCAAAACCCGTTACATTCATAATGTTGCCAGGTTCGCCATTGAGGTTGGAATAGATTACAAACATTTGAGCAAAAAGGATAACGAGCAGGTGATTGAATATCTTACGCAGATAAAGGGTGTCGGCAGATGGACAGCCGAAATGTTACTCATGTTTACATTAGGGCGGGAGGACGTTTTTGCCGTGGATGATCTCGGTTTACAGCAGGCGATGATAAGATTGTATAAACTGGATATTTCGGATAAAAAATTACTTAGGCAAGAAATGCTTCAAATTTCAAACAAATGGAGTCCATACCGTACCTATGCCTGTCTTCACCTTTGGCGCTGGAAAGATAATAGCAGGTGAAATAAGCAACCCTAAGGCCCTATAAGCGTATTTATATTTAAAGATGCAGGCAAAAACCAAAGAGAAAAGATATAAAATTATTGTAATACAAATGACATTCTATAATCAAATTGCCTAAAATTCTTTTACCGGAATGCCCTAATTCGGGATGACTTATCTTTACATAAGCATACTGTTCAGGCGATATTCATTACTATTTAAATTTTCTACATTATGAAGAATCTAAAATTGTTTTCAGTGACCTTGATGGTTTCTGCGTTTGTAATGACCAGCTGTTCAAAAAGTGCTGGACCTGCCGGACCGGCCGGTCCTATAGGGCCAGCCGGTCCCGATAGCGTGAGTTATTCAGCCTGGACCCAGTTCAATATGACTCAAATGACTCAAACCGTAGGCACCACCATCGACACTTTTTATGTACAGAATATCACCGCCACGTCTGTTACACAAAGCGTCCTGGACAAATCAGTTATATTGTCCTACATATCGTTTAAGGATCAGGCAGGTGCCACCAATGTATTCAGTGCGTCTGAAATCACCAACATGGAAGTTACTTTTGCAGTTGGAACGATTCAATTGCTTTCTGTTTCTGATTATTCTTTTTCCATAACCGGCTGGAGTTACAGGTACGTCATAGTGCCCGGTACAATTGCTGTAAATGGGATGGCTTCAGGTCCGGCAAAGGGTTATACCAAAGACCAACTGCAATCAATGAATTACCAGCAAATTGTAAAATTGTTAGGTTTGCCGGCCTCGGCGGGCTCCAATTAGATGTCTTGCTGATCATTTATCCGCCACCACTTCATGTGGTGGCTATTTTTATTTTGCTTTTTTTTCCGGATAACTGACTTTATCTCGCTCCATCTGAAGGCATGCTTTTTGGTAAAGCTTTTCCAATTTGATTTTGCCGGCAATAAATTGCTGGTAATAGAATAAATACTTGTTTTGCCAGTTCTTCAAAAATGTACTGGCAAAGCTGAATGCCGGGTCCTCCTGCAAAACATTGGCATCGGGGTTCTCAACAAAGGCCTTCCATTTTGCCTCATTAAAAATCATGGTGCTGCTGAACACAGCTCGGACAAATTTTTTATAGGTGTCCTCCAATCTTAAATCACCAAAGCTTCCTTTCATCCCTTCATAGAAACCGATCGGCTGTTGGTTTCTCGGTATATCCTGGTAGTATAACAGGGTAGCCAGTGCCAGATAATTCTGGTCATATGCTTTGTTTTCATTCAAGAGAAAACTCTTCCGGGCTTCACTTGCATCTTCGATCGCTTTTTTATAATCACCGCTACCTTGCTTTACCAAGGCATTTTCTACCCGTTGTAAGGACCCCGCGAATGCAAGTAAGGGCGAGGCAGCTATCCCTTCATTTAAGTAGATGCGATGTTTGGAATACAACCTCCAGGCGGTATAGGTTTTGGAAAAGTCATTTATTATATTTTCAAACTCCGGTTTNNGACATGTATTTTAATTTCAGCTCTGTCAACTTGATCCTTGCGGGATCATCTGTCTCAATTTTTTGTTTAATGGCAAAAGATATTTCATTAGGGGTGGAATCCCACGGTTCAAAAATTGCTTCATTATGGGCAGATGAAAGGAATGTCCTCGTGGTTAACAAAACCGTGGCCAGAAAAATTTTCACTATACAAGCTTTAGGATAGCAAACCTACTAAAAAATAAAAACTGTCCGTACCCTGTTCTTAAGCAAGGCCCGGACAGTTACAGGAAACATTCAATATTTCCCGGAATAAATCGGTGCGCCCGATGATGGAAATAAATTAACCCTGTTTGGTAACAACAACGTCCTCAACCAACCTTGTGTTGATTTCAAAACTTTGCTTTACGTCTGTATCTTTAAAATTGCGGATTACAAAAGTAACTTTGTTTTTCTCCAACTTTGGCAGTTTGAATCTTCTGTCAAACTTTTTGTCTGTGTAAACTTCCTGGAATAGCTGAATGCCATCCTCATCGAGTACAATAACACTGACCTTGCCTCCAATCGGATTTTCAAATGAAACGTTAAAAAATAAAGCATCGTCTGATACGCCCAGATACTTTACTTCAGCGGTTTTCTCACCGGGATTTCCAATTGT
>PLCH01000424.1 GCA_003135585.1 Chitinophagaceae bacterium | reverse complement strand
TATGGCGAATGGACGGCATTCGTTGCGATGGGGAAAATATATTCAAATAAATCGGGTTCTTTAATGGCCCATTCCAATAACTGCTGGCCACCCATTGAACCCCCGATGCCAATATGGATGCGGCGGATGCCTAGGGATTCCCGTAAAAATTGATATGCGCGGATCATATCCCTTATAGTGAAAAAAGGAAAATCGTGATACCAGGATGTATTTGTATCGGGATTTATATCCAGAGGTCCGGTACTGCCATAACAACTGCCTGGCATGTTGACGCATACGATAAAATAAACGGAAGGATCAAATATTTTTCCTTCTCCTACCAATCCGGGCCACCATTCTGCCGGGTCACTGTTAGCAGTAAGCGCATGAAAAACCCAGACAGCATTGTCCTTTTTTGCGTTGAGCCTACCATGGGTAGTATAGGCAAGGTGGAAACTGGGAATGATACTTCCGGATTCTAGTGCAAAGGGCTGGTTATGATTGAATAATTGATAAGGCAAATTTTCTTTTTTCGGTAATTAAAATCCTCCCCGCCAGCAGGCGGGGAGTTATTCTATCCCACTAATTCCTTTGCAAATACTTTTTCAAAAGCCTGCTCGAAATCAGCTTTGATGTCTTCAATGTGCTCGATACCCACACTGATGCGCACCTGATTGGGCTGCACTCCGGCTGCAACCTGCTCTTTTTCACTCAATTGTTCATGTGTCGTGGAAGCCGGATGAATGACCAGGGTTTTCGCATCGCCAACATTTGCCAGGTGACTGGCTAATTTTAGAGAATCAATGAATTTGCTTGCATTTTCTTTTCCTCCTTTTACTCCAAAATTAAGTACGCCTCCAAACCCATTGGTAAGGTATTTTTTCGCCAGGTCCTGGTAAGGGCTGCTTTTTAAGCCTGGATACTGAACAAAGTCCACCTGGGGATGTTCCTCCAGCCATTGGGCTAGGGCCAGTGCATTGTCTGAATGTCTCTGCACCCTAAGAGAAAGGGTTTCCAATCCCTGGAGAAGCAGAAATGAATTGAAGGGAGCCTGTGAGGAACCAAAATCCCTCAATCCTTCCACTCTGGCCCGAATAGCAAATGCAATATTGGGTAAACCCAGTGGATTTCCTTGCCCGAATACTTCCCAGAATTTTAAGCCATGGTAACCTTCTGAAGGTTCTGTAAATGCAGGAAATTTTCCGTTTCCCCAATTGTAGTTACCAGCATCCACAATGACGCCTCCAATGGTAGTGCCATGGCCGCCGATCCATTTGGTTGCAGATTCAACTACCACATTGGCTCCCCATTCAATTGGCCTGAACAGGTAACCGGCAGCGCCAAAAGTATTATCGACAATAAGCGGCAGGTCATATTCTTTTGCGAGGTCTGAGAATTTTTTAAAGTCCGGGATATTTAACCGTGGGTTACCGATAGTTTCCAGATAAATGGCCTTTGTATTTTTGTCTATATGTTTTACAAAGCTTTCCACGTCATCCCCGTCGGCGAATCTCGCTTCAATACCCAGACGTTTAAAAGTTACCTTGAATTGATTATAGGTTCCTCCGTACAGAAAGCTGGTCGTTACGAAATTGTCACCTACCTGCAGAATATTGTTAAGTGCCAGGAATTGGGAGGCCTGTCCGGAAGACGTCGCCAAAGCGGCTACTCCTCCTTCCAATGCAGCCATACGCTGTTCAAACACATCGGTGGTGGGATTCATTATCCTGGTATAAATGTTACCAAATTGCCGAAGACCAAAAAGATTGGCAGCATGTTCTGAATTTTCAAAAGCATAGGAAGTCGTTTGATAAATTGGAACCGCCCGGGATTTGGTAGTTGGGTCAATCTGCTGACCGGCATGAAGCTGGAGTCNNTTCGAAATGAAGGTTACTCATAAAAATTCAGTTTAATGTTGACGATTTGATTTGATTATTAAATGAATATTTGAAAGTTTCAATGGTGACGGGAAAGTCCTGATGCAGAATTGATTAATTTATGTCCTTTGACATACAACAACAGCAACAAATGTTTTGCTTTGCTGGGTTGGGAAAAGAAAGTTGAATGGGTCGCATTGAATGCATATCTTTTAAGAGCACCCAACAAATTTAGCGGCCTTTTTATTATTTTCTGTTTTTTCATGATTTTTTTTTTAAAAGGATTGTTAAATGCCATTTTGATGGGCCCTGTAGCCATAGCCTTAAACATAGGCAGTTTTTGCATGTGGTCTTGAGTTCTTAACCTCCAATTTCGAAAAGGCCTCTTCCAGGTCTGCAACAAGGTCCTCCGGCTCCTCCAAGCCCACCGAAAGCCTGATCAGACTGTTTGCAACACCAGAAGCCCTGCGCCTGACTGGAGGAATTGTTTTATGGGTCATGGTTGCCGGATGGCTCACCAGGCTTTTCATACCACCCAAACTTTCCGCCAGTTGAAACAGATTGGTAGCGCTTACAAAAGAAATGGCTGCCTGCTCTGTATCCTCTTTCAGGCTAAAAGAAACGATTCCTCCAAAACCCTTGGCTTGTTTTTTGGCAATTGAATGACCCGGATGCGTTTTCAATCCAGGATATAATACCCTGTCGACAGCGGGGTGCAATTCAAGAAATTCAGCGATAAACTGGGCGCTCCTGCAATGCTGTCTGATGCGAAGCGGCAGGGTTTCAATCCCTCTGATCAGCAGCCAGCTGTCCAAGGGTCCAAGTATCGCTCCGCATGCATTCTGGAAAAATTTAACTTTTTCACCTAATTCCTTATCCTTCGTTACAACCAGACCGGCGATCAGGTCGCAATGTCCACCCAGGTATTTAGTCGCGGAATGAACTACCAGATCAGCTCCCAGTGAAAGAGGCTTTTGTAAGGCCGGAGAAGCAAAGGTATTATCCACGCAAAGTAAACAGCCGTTTGCTTTTGCGATTTTTGCAATGGCTTCAATATCGGAAATTTTTAAAGTGGGATTGATAGGTGTTTCTATCCAGATCAACTTTGTTCTGGAACTAATCGCCCGGTAAACGTTTTCTGGTTGGGAGGCATCCACATAAATTACCTTCACCCCGAATTTTTTATATACCTGTTCAAACAATCGGTAAGCTCCTCCGTAAATATCATCAATTGCAACCACCTCGTCACCAGTCTTGAGCATCTTTAACACTGCATCTATGGCAGCCATACCACTTCCGAAGGCGATTCCTGTACTCCCTTCTTCCAACTGGGCAGCAATACTTTCAAGGACCGCGCGGGTAGGGTTGTCGGTACGGGAATAATCAAATCCCTTATTGATACCCGGTGCTTCCTGAACAAAGGTGGATGTTTGATAGATCGGTATGGAGACGGCTCCTGTTAAGGGGTCTACTGGAATGCTGTGAAGTAGTTTTGTTGTTGAATGCATAATATGCCATTTTAAACGGTTGATTAATATTCTCTGAGAAGAAAGGATGAGCCGGGATTGCAGGCGAGCAAAAAAAAAACTCTTCCGGGGTCAGAAGAGCTTTCAATATATTGAAAAAGTATCGTCAAGCTGGGATCTGACTTATCTTTCCTGCCTAGGCAGGATGGAATTGGCACCTTATCCAGACTTTTATTTTTTAAATAGTTTGAATAGGTTGTCAAGGCGTCTGCGGGCCATTACCCTCAGCCTTTCTTGATAAGAGATGTATAAGAACTCCGGCAAAGATATAGGTGCATATCCCAGATTTCCAAATATTAACCTTGGTTTATTTATTAAAGTCTATAAAAAAGTAGTCTTAATTGAAGCACCCTAAGCCCTGGTGCCCAATAAAGCCGCATAGGGTTAAGGCGGTTTAAAAGGAAAAATCCTTCCGGTAAGGTTTCATTTTTTTCGTAAAAACAGCTGGGAATTTTACTAGCCAAAACAATAATATACCATTCCCCAATTTTAACATTTTCTGGAATAGTTTTTGAAAATGATTGGTACAATTAAACGTCTCTATCTGCTACCACTCTACATTAAAATTTTACAAATATGAAAACAAAAACAAAATGGCTTGCCACGCTGTGCAGTGTTTCTTTTTTTCTTTTATTTCTTGCCTGCAATAAGAACAATTCTATGAACGCTGGGGGTAATATTCCTCCAGGTAAATCCCAGGTATCCATTTATATGATGGATGATCCTATTACCATGTTCAAAGTATTAATTGACATCAGGCAGGTATCGGTGGAAATAGATACTGCCACCAAACAGTCTGAAGCGGATGAAGATGACCAATGGGATGACAATTTTTGGGGCCGCCACAGGGACCGCGATCATAAATCTGTTATCTGGGACACACTATCCATTACTCCCGGGGTGTATGATCTTTTGAAATTAAGAAATGGAACAGACACCTTATTGGCTTCAGGAATATTTCCAAGCGGAAAGATTCTCAAAGTTAGAATAACCTTGGGATCCGATAATACTGTTTATACGGACAGCTCAACAAGCTACCCTTTGGTAGTTTCTGGCTCCCATCCCTACTTTGACATAAATGTCAGAAAGGAAAATGTCTCATCAATTACCAACAATCAATTCAAACTCTGGCTTGAATTCAATCTGGCCAAATCTATTTTTTTCCGGGATGGTCAATTCCTCCTAAAACCGAACGTCGTAGTTTTTAATGACGTTGAGTCAGCAAAAATTAAAGGAATTGTATTACCTGAAAGAGCGTCTGCACTGGTAACGGCGTTTAATTCGACAGATACTTTATACTCCATTCCCGGGGAGGATGGAAAATACCTTTTCCGGGTTGTCAATACAGGAACTTATTCGATCAATTTCAAAGGAGCGGGCGGGTATATGGATACTACCATCAATAATATTGTGGTAGATACGGGGAAACTGACAAACGCGCCCACGATTACGCTTCACAAATAACCATTTTTCACCCAATCAATACAGGAGCCGGTATATTGCGCATGCCGGCTCCATTGATTTTAGAAGTTATAACCGGTATTCCCTCAAAGTGTATTCTTCCCTTTTTTTTATAAAACGGAGCGTAAAA
>PLCH01000546.1:2420-3459 GCA_003135585.1 Chitinophagaceae bacterium | reverse complement strand
ATACTGGGGCTAAGGTCGTAGTGATTGTCATCGCGTCCGCGAAAGTTGGATCATCGGACTCAAATTCTACTAATTCGACTATTCTCCTATTAGGGACCAATTCCAGGAATCGACCTTTAAACACATCGGCATGCTCTGATGTTTCGCCGCGCACTGGGTAGTTAGTATCAGTATATCCGAATGACGTTCGAAAGGCTCCTCCCCTTCGTGGATCAAATTCATAGATTTGGCATTTCATGCCTTCCTGCGGACGCCATGTGGCTAGAGCCTCCGGATCCAAAAATGCCCGATAGATGGTTTCCGGAGATGCCAGGATAACCCTCGAAGCAGAGTCAGTTCTTTTATTGTTAAATGTATTCGTCATTACTTAATCCTTTTTTAAAATTTTTGTTGAAATTGAGAAAATTTGATCATAATCATCAAATTCCAGGAACTCGGTAGATAATGTCAATTGCCTGGGTCGGCCAAAGATCGAAGATATCAGCGTGAATTCTAATTTTGAGGTCATCAAAGTATATCATAGGTTTTATAGGAATTATTACATTTTTCATTGAAAACAAAGCAAAGGCAAAGAGGTTGCAGTGAATCTTCCTTTAGTGGTGAAGAAATAAATAGCGAAAAAGTACGCAAAATGCGTATTTTCTATTACCTTTACAAAGCTCATACATGAAAGTACATCTATTGAAAAAACAGACCATTGAAAACTATGCAGAGAAAAATGCAAGGAGTCGAAGTTCGTTTAAGTTATGGCTATTAACCATAAAAGGCGCAGATTGGAACAGGCCCGAAGATATTTTGAATACTTTTCGTTCGGCGGATTTATTAGGCACTGGCACCGATCGGGTGGTGTTTGATATTGGCGGAAATAACTATCGAATGATTTGTCATTATGTTTTTGGCGAAAAAGAAGTGCACTTATTCGTATGCTGGATAGGCATACACGCTGAATATACAAAGCTTTGTAATGATAAGAAACAATACAACATAAGTAACTATTAAAAAAATAAAAAATGGAAACACTGCCCTATAAGGTCATTAA
>PLCH01000546.1:0-2366 GCA_003135585.1 Chitinophagaceae bacterium | reverse complement strand
ATGATCATAATACCTTTGGAGATGCAGATCCTATTGAATTGCTAAAGTACCTGATGACTGAAAATAAATTAAAGGCTATTGGGCTCGCAGGGTTATTTGGAGTCAGCAAGAGCCTTGTATCTGACATTCTCAATTACAGAAGAGGTTTGTCCAAGGATATTATTCGAAAATTAGCTGACCGTTTTAAATTATCGCAAGAAGTATTTAACAAGCCATACAAGCTTGTATCTCCTTTAAATGCTCATTTGAACCNNAAATGTAAAAATTAGAATTAGAGCGTTTCAAGTAAGGCCGATAGCAAGAGAATCAGCCAGCGACAAAAAAATTCATTTTCTTATTGTTGCCGAATACATCCTTGCACGTTAGAATACGGATGGATATTCACGCAATTTCTCAATCAAGCCGTAGCCTGATTTTTGAAACAACTGTTTTAAGTAACGAAAGCTCACCGGATAGGGAACCCAACGGTTTGCGTTATTCATATCATATTCGACAATCAAAAACAGGGCATCCATACTACTAATATCGATGCAGTAAATCCGGCCAATATCTAACCTGAACACCTGGATCCATTTAATTCCATATCTTAAGCCATCAATGTCCTTATTTAAGAATTTCGTCGGAATTGAAGAAATTTTATCATTATTATCAAATTCCAGGAACTAAAGAGATATTGTCAATTGTCTGGGTGAATCGAAAATCAAGAATTTAAAGGTGAATCCCAATTTTGAAGCCTTAAAGGTATATTTCGAATTTCGTTTTACTTATTGCATTCCTCACTGAAACCATTGATAGTNNTTTAAGTCGCTGTCTGACTTCGTCCCATTTTTGCAAATAAGCCGGCGTTGCGGAGATTGTAAACAATTCCTTATCGAGCGCATCCATTTGCTGAGTAGTCAGGTCAACTTCTTCCCCATCCTTAATTACTTCCACCGCCTGCTCTTTAATGAGAACTTCAATTAAGGCGGCAGCGTACTTTTCTTTAATGAGTATGTTTCAGCCTCTGTCATATTTCTACCGCGCCTTTCATTGCATAATAAATAATATGGCCAGTCAAATTTTTCTTTTCATTTACCTCATTTTCATTCTCCAAAATGACATCAAACGGTACTTTTAGAGAATACACAAGCGCCTTCCTTATTTTATTTTCCCAATCCATTCTCACACGCGGGGCGAAAATGTCTGAGGTAATTATAAGCAAGTCATGATCGCTTTCCTGATCTACTTCCCCCGTAGCCCTGGAGCCGAAGAGAAGTATTTTCGATTCCGGTAAAAAAGTCTTTACCGTAGATTTAATTGTAAGAAGTGTTTGCTGATAGCTCATCCAACAAATATACAAGATCATATCAGTCTGAATAAGTAATTGATATACAATAAAGAGAAAAGCACTCATTCTATTCACGCAATAAGCACATTTCACACTAACAACACATTGGAATCTAATAAAGCCATCATCCTGGCATNNTATTTGGTACTAACAACCAAAGGCTTTGAGTTCTGGAAGCAAAATTGGTTTAGCTGGAACGGTGTGTTTCTATTGGATAGAAATAGCGATACCTTTACCCACCTTGAAAAATACCTTAAAATGAAGAGGATAGATTTCGACTTTTAAAGAACATTCTGGCCAGCAAGCGAAAGTTCATTTTTTACTTCTCTGAGGCTTTTTTGTTTGCGATCCGCAACGAATTTCCTGTATTCCGGGAATGTACTCTCCACCACCTTCATCCCTTTTTCCTGAAAAAGTTTGAAAGCCTGGAGCATTTTCATATACTCAGCTTTTATAAGTATTTCGCTTCGATTCATATCTAAATATACAACGAAAAACAGAAGATTTTCTGATTGAATTATTACAAAAACCAAAAAGGGCTAACCTTTTGCAAAGTTACATAATTTAGCCCAAAACCCCCAGCTAGGCTAATGGGTTTATTGTCAAGTTGTCATGCCTGTTTTCCCTTTTCACTTCGGAGTGTACATGCCCTTCATAAGGAGCCATAGGCAAAGTGACGTTTCCCCAAGACTGGCAGGCACTATAATGATGGGGGGTTCCATTTCTGTGGATGAAGGGACAAGAACCAACGCATAGCTATCCATCAAATAGCACATGCCGGAAATTATAATTNNAAATATTTATAAATCAAATTGCACCTTCCGCTTTTTTATTCCAAGCTAATAGGATAATACTTTTCATTATCTGGGGAATAAGTAAAAAGAATCCCATGAATAGGGTTATTCATCTTATCTAATTGAATATAACAAATCTGAATAGCTGTACCCTTTAAAATTCTATTCTTGCTCGGGGCATTAAAATAAGCCAATTCTCTATAATTTTTCCGGGGAAAAAATGGCTTCTTCACATCTTGATAGGT
>PLCH01000569.1 GCA_003135585.1 Chitinophagaceae bacterium | reverse complement strand
GAATACCCGCCTTTGCAAAATTAAAATGGTCAGAACGGAAATAATGACCGGCTTCGGGATGTGATTCCGGAGCAATATAACGACCTTGTTTTTTGGCTTCACTTGTCAGGTAATCTTCAAGTTCCGACTGACCGGCACCTGTTATCACCACATCACTCGTTTTCCCGTGAGCATTGATAACATCCATATTCATCTCTGCAACTGTTTTACTCAAGGGATAAATGGGATGCTGTGCATAATATGCCGATCCCAATAAGCCTTGTTCCTCAGCCGTTACAGATAAAAAAATGATGGTTCGTTCAGGTTTATTCTCGAGACCTTTAAATGCCCTTGCCAGTTCAAGCAGAGCCGCTGATCCACTGGCGTTGTCTAGGGCTCCATTGTATATTGAATCCCCCTTTTCATCTGGCTTACCGACTCCCAAATGGTCCCAGTGGGCAGTATAAATAATATATTGATCCGGCCATATGGTACCCGTAATTTTTGCAATCACGTTATGTGACTTGTTATAAACTGATCTGATCCGGACAGTAGTAGAAAGCTTTAAATTCAGCCGGAAGGATTTGAAATCGCGGTGATGCGCTTCTTTAAAAATTGAGCTGTCTTTGCCTGAAAGCGAAACCAATTTGCATGCCGAAGGCCAAGTAATCCAACCCTGCAAGGCGCAATGGTATGTTTCGTTGCCCCTTTTGTCAAGATAAAGATTAGACGTTCCCCAGGAATTCTGGACTACATTAAATGGGTAGGAAGCTGCCGCCGTGCTATGTATGATAAGACAGGCTTTCGCTCCTTGTCTTGCGGCTTCCTCATATTTGTAGGTCCAGCGACCGTAATAACTCATTGTGTGACCCTTAAAAAGGGTAGAATCGTAAAACCCGGGGTCGTTTACAAGCACCAGCACGACCTTGCCTTTAACATCTAGGCCGGCATAATCATTCCATTTATATTCAGGGGCTACAATTCCGAAACCTGCGAAAATCAATTCATCCTTATTCAGGGAAATAACCGAATCCGTATTTTCGGTTGCCAGGACATAATCGGTTGATCTATGAAGGTTAATAGTTTTTTTTCCAGATTCCACTTTTAAAGTTGAATCGGCAGTGGGCATGATTTCCACCAGCGGAACTTCCTGTAAATAACTATCGGCGTTACCAGGTTCAAGACCCAGTCTTGTAAAATTTCGCGTCATATAATCTACAGTCCGGGTTTCTCCTTGTGTAAAGGGCTTGCGTCCTTGAAAGGAATCAGAAGAAAGGATCAAAATATGCCTCACCAGGCTATCCCTGTTGAAAATGCTCAATCCGTCTTCCGGATTGAAAGAAGCGCTTTTCTGTTTACAGGCTAATAAAGTTACCATTAAAGAAAAACAGACGAACCGGCAATAAAAATTTAGCATACCAAATGTTTAAGTTTACCAGGAATTAAATCAAAATTCATTTCGGACAAATCAAACGAAATAGGAAAGGCTAGAGTGAAAGTTTGCCTGAAGACATGGCCACTGGCACTAAATATACACAACTGTTTTGTGAATAGAAAATTGTTTAATCAAACTTGCCAATGCCTGTGGAATAAAAATCAAGGGATTTCCTTTTAGGAAGGAAGATAACACAAAAGATATCACGTGATGCCTGACCCCTATTCTTATTTCTTTTTAGGTAGTATTAGATAAATCCTACTATTCCAAATACCTCGGAATTTTTCAATAGGGCCAGGGTCGAATCAATTCAGGTTCTTTGTAACTTCGAATAAGGAAATGATTTTATGACTGAAAAAGAAAAATTAAAACAAGCTGCCTTAGAATGGCTGGATGACTGGAATAATCGAAACCTTGAAAAGGTTATGACGCACTATGCTGACGATGTTAAGTTTTATAGTTCAACAGTTATCCGGCGTTGGAATGAAGTTGAAGGAAAATTAGAAGGGAAGGCCGCCGTCGAACGACACTTTCGAAAAGGATTGGAAGAAATGCCGGGGATCCATTTCGAGTTCCTTTCTATTTTATATGGGATAGAGAGCATTATTCTGTTTTATAAAAGGGAGACTGGTATTCNNTGTCATGTTCAATAAAGAGGGAAAGGTCAAAGAAGTAAGAACCTATTATGAAGAAAAGGCATAAAAAAAAGTCACCGATGGTTTCAACAAATAATAATTCCTCGTATTTCATTTAAATTTATATACCTAATTAAAATCAATTCCGATTAAGGATAATGATAAGCCTCTATTTAATTATAGTATATCTCAAAATTAATGTTCCCTGCTTATTTACCTTCTCATAACCATCTAAATGTAAACTGATATCAAGTTTTTCCTCAATTACAAAATTACCCCCTAATCCAAAAATTTTTGGTTCAATCGTCAGCCATAATTCATCTATTAATCCGTCTTTTAAAAATGAGGTTGAGATATGAGGACCTCCTACAACAAGTACTCGCTCATATCTTGCTTCTCTCAAGCGTGAAATAAGCGCTTTGGGGGCTTCATTTGTAAATTCTACCTGACCCAATACTTCCTTATTCTTATAATCCGAAAGATGCGTTGTCATGACAATAAGAATATGATCTTTGGAGAGTTTAGGAGGTTCAATATTGAAGGTATTACTACCCATGATTATTATCTGTGAGTCATTCCACGTTTTTTGAAAATAATCATGGTCTTTTTGGGAAGACCATGTCTGAACGTGCGGATCACCCCATTTGGTTACTTTACCATCCAGGGTAGAGACAAAAATGAGTACGATTTTCATTCCTATTTTTTTAAGACTCAAATAAAAATGTTTCAGTTCCTTATAATCCGATCGAGATTAGAATATATTAATGCAAATCTAACAAAATTGAACGTGAACAATTAAGACCATCAATTATGTAGCGCCGCTCTTAATTTGATAGATTGCCCTACCCAAATTCTTTTTGTTTGCGGCTATTTTATTAGCAACTTTGAATATTTTCATTTTTCTAATTTCACTTTATAGATGTGCTGCTCGAAAGCAAGAAATCCGGACTATTCTGGGTGNNCCCTCAGGGCTGGACATTTTGATCTAAGGCTAGGGAAATTGCCAACTGCAATATGCCAACTCGGGCCGGATAATTTTTAATGTGGGGCAAAGCTAAGATCCGGATGAAAGAAGGTTTTAATATAATATAAATCATTGCCTAGGACAAAAAAAATGTTAGTTTTTGACTGTGCTTAAATAATATGATATTTAAAGATATTTCACACTTAACGGATCATGAATCATACAGAAGCAGATATTCCAAAGCTCGTGGCTCATCTTTTCCGGATCGAATCGGGAAAGCTGGTTTCCGTATTGACAAGGATCTTCGGCTCTAAAAATCTGAACCTTGCAGAAGATGTAGTCCAGGACACCTTACTCGAAGCTATGGATCAATGGAAATTTAAAGGAGTTCCGGAAAACTCCGCCGCCTGGTTGTATAAGGTTGCAAAATACAAAGCGCTTAATATTGTCAACCGGGAGAAATACAAACGGCAATATTCGTCGGAAATCGTCCATTTTATGCAATCCGAGTTTACGACGGAGCCCGCCATGGATCATTTTTTTTCAGAGCCCGAAATGCTAGACGACCAGGTGCGTATGATGTTCACCTGCTGCCATCCTTCTATTTCCCTGGATTCGCAGGTCGCACTAACATTAAAAACCCTCTGCGGCTTTAGTATCCCGGAAATTGCAAAAGCATTTCTTACAAATGAAGAAAATATAAACAAGCGCCTGGTAAGGGCAAGACAAAAGATACGGGAAGGCAAAATAGTTTTTGAAGTCCCGGCGGGAAGAGAGCTGGAAAAAAGATTGAACGCCGTTCTGGAATCTATTTACCTTTTATTTAATGAAGGTTACAGCGCTTCTCACGGAGACTTTTCTATCCGGTATGAACTTTGTGAAGAAGCGATGCGGATCGCCGGAATTGTTTCTGCCCATCCTGCAATTACACAAAAAGAAAATACGCATGCGTTGCTTTCCTTAATGCTGTTAAACGCATCTCGCTTTAAATCCCGCGAAGGTGATAGTGGAGATATCATCAAATTAGAAGAACAAAACCGTGACCTATGGGATAAGGAAATGATCCAAAAGGGGATTTTGTTGTTGCAAGAATCCATACAGGGTGGCATATCAAAGTATCATATTTTAGCGACCATTTCTGCTCATCACTGTACGGCAAAAAGTTTTAAAACCACAGATTGGGAAGGCATCCTCACTCTTTATAATAACCTGATGCAAATTGATAATTCTGCTATTGTTTTACTCAATCGCGCCATTGTTATATCAGAGGTTTTCAATACTCAAAAAGCAATTAATGAATTGGAGAAACTAAAGAACGATCCTTTAATTGAAAATTATCACTACTATTATTCTACATTGGGGGAACTTTATTTGCGGGAGAAAAGATTGCCGGAAGCAGGAAAATATTTTATTAAGGCAATCGAACTTTCCTCCGTCGAATCGCAAAAGGAAGCNNTGTGAGAAAAAGGCTGACCTTTTGTTATACAAAGATTTAAAATTAAAACATCCAAAAAATGAAAGAATTCATGTTGCTGATTCGAACGGAAGGGGATTACTGTGCCAGCATGTCGCCTGAAGACTATCAATCGCATATTCGTAAAGTGGGCAATTACATAACAAAACTAATGAAGGAGGGAAAGCTCAAAAGTGCGCAACCCCTGGATATGGATGGGGTAATGCTTCAGGGCAATTATGGGGTTTTCAAGGACGGTCCTTTTATCGAAAGTAAAGAAATGATTGTAGGTTATTATCATATCCTCGCAGAGGATTTAGAAGAAGCAAAAGAAATTGCAAGAGCCAACCCAATATTTCAGGATGCCAGGGCGCGTATTGAGATTAGACCGATAAAGCCCGAACCAGGGACTATTTCGGCTGATACTACCGCTTAAATAGCCAACTTACTTATAATCAATCAGTTGAAAATTATTTTTGGATGGATGTCCCTTTTTTAGGATATGATTTGATGTATAGGTATAAAACATAAAATTATGGCTTATACCAAAGAGGTTATCAAGAAATTCTACAACGCAGTTATAAAAAGGGACATCACCACTGCACGCACTTTTTTGGCGGACGATCTCTTATTCCTGGGACTCTTTGAGACCTACCGAAGTGCTGATGAGTATTTAGCAGCCCTGACCATGCTGTTACAGATTACGGTGAGGCTTGACGTGAAAACAATCATTGCGGAAGGGGAGAACGCCGCTATCTTTTTCGAGTTGGAGACTAAGGAACCAGCCGCCGCCACCACCCTGGTCGCAGAATGGCACCAGGTAAAAGACGGAAAAATAATTCATGTCCAATCCGCTTTTGATGGCCGTCCATTTGCGGCTATGTTCACCGGCAAATAAAAAAGCAATAAAAATTAATCACCAATTAAAATGTAAAATATGCAAGAATTTATGTTACTCATACGCAATCAGATTGGCCAACATGAGTCCTTATCGCCTGAACAGCAGCAGGAATTTTTAAATAAATGTATGGTCTACATCGAAAACCTCAAGAAAGAAGGGAAACTGAAAAAGGCGCAGCCCATGGCCAGGCAAGGCAAAATGATTTCCGGTGCAAACGGCGCTTGGAAGGAAGGACCTTTCAATGAGGCTAAGGAGGTTATCGTTGGCTATTATCATATCCTCGCCAAGGATTTGGACGATGCCGTTATGATTGCAAAGGGAAATCCTGAATTCGAATACGGAACCACGGCCAGGGTCGAGGTCCGGCCGATAAAAATGATGGAAGAAACCACAGGATATGTCTATCCGGGCAAAGTCTGACTGGATGAAAAGGCTAATGATATTACAACGAATAACTCCTTTTATCCCTCTGATAACATTGGTAAGTTGGTGTACATACTAACAATGGGAGTAAATCCCGTAAGGGATTCGGGAGCCTAGGACCAGGTTATTGTTTTGCGGATGTGATTGTTAGGTTTTTCCAGTCAGCTCCTGAGCCGTTACCGACCCAATAGCCGATCTGCTTACCGTTTAGGGGTACAAGCGGTTCAAAAAGAAGTACGGGTCTGTTGTTGGCATTGACATATACGCTAACCTTTTTAGTTTCCACCATTATGCGCATATGGAACCAGTCATTGGGATCAGGTGAAGGAGAAACCGGCTGTTCGTATTTATTCGGATAGACCTCTCTGAGTTTAGGCCAGTCGTATAGTGGATTGGCAATGTATTGTACGGCGTGGGCTTTCCTTACAGGATAAGTCGATTGAAAATTAAAGGGCCGGAAATAAATAGCTTCATAGGTCACGTCATTTAGGCCCTGAAAGGCGATGCCGACAAAGCTTTGTTGAAAAGCATCCTTTCCTTTGACATCAAATTCGACAACGCCATAGCTAAATTCTTGTAAAGGGTTTTTGATGATTCACTGTTTTGATCTAAGGAATCAGGGAAGGATACGGATTTACTGCTGATGAAATACAGGTTATTTTTCCCTTGCTCTTATCATCATCTGTTTTGCTGTACATCAGTTGTACAATCCAGACATTCGCACCGACACTGATGGTTCCGGATTGTCCGTTACAGATATCCCCATTCTCGCCATCTTTCGGATCAAACCAGGCGTTCAACTGGGGATCGGAAATCATTTCTGAAAATTCGTGGGAAGTAACCTGCGTTTGTCTCTGTTCCTGTGACTCTGCGAGTTGAAGAGAGCATGAACTGTCACTGCCACAGGTTTTGCTTATACAATCATCAATCAATCCCGGAACCACTGCATAGTAACAACTGTTGCCTACGCTGGTGGTAAAAAAATTATGATATCCGAATGCATTGTCATTAGCCGGCTCGCACATGATAATATCTGTATCCTTAAATCCCGTAGCATTGTCGAGATAAATAAGATTGATATTGGATGGATTTTTCGGTTCTGGGATATGGTTATTGCTAATCGGNNTATATCAACATCTTTCAAATTGAGATTGCTGTTGGCAATAAATGCAGACTGGATAAAATTGCCAGTCGAACCACAGCCATATTGGGAGAGGATATTCATATAGGTGCTATTCAGCAAATCGATAATAAATTGATTTAATCTGTTTGCCCGGTCCTGGTTTTGGGCGGTCGCCCAATTGCCTAAAAAAATCGTATATACCTGTGGAATTACCACCACCGGTCCACCATGGTAGGTGAAATTAGGGTGTGCACTGCCAGCAGCTGCGCCCGCCAGGTCTCCAGATAATTTTTTCCCGAATTTTATTTTTTTGGGTGATACTCCTTTTAAAGGAGTTTTCAACCCTAAATTGGCCTGTGTCATTATATCAGGATTTTAATACCTAAAATTAGGCGCTTTTTAGATATAATGATTGCACAACAAGAACCTAAGAGCCGGGAGAAATTTTGTTTTCGAGTTAACCAACGGTGATTCAGATATAAATGGGAATTATAGAACCATTTGTAATACTTTTTCTATAAATAAATCGCATGGGATTGTTGTATATTTTGTAATACCCAAAAATGACGACAACAAGATTTAGGGTTCTATTCACAATCAAATCACCCATCCATTGAGCTCGATAATTTCACGATAACTGCTAAATGAGCAATTAACATATCGCCTCCTTCAATACGGGAAGGCAGACTGGTCAAAGCGAACAGATATTCCCAAATCATATCTACCAAAATGAATGTAAAGGCCAAAGCCGTCACTACCTTATTTGGATTGGTTTACTAAGATTAATTTACTGGTATCCGGGGTTCTGCTTCAAGACTATTTTACCGGTAGAATTTTCGGCATCCAATTCTTTCTGTGGTATTGCAAAATACTCATTATTACCTTTCGTGAATGTTGCCGTATTATTAACCCGAAAAAACCCACTCCTGTTTTTTTCCACGCTAACATAAGTATTCAAAGTAGTAGCCATAGAGCCAGTGCCATTGTCATACCTTGCGAGGTCGAAGAAACGTTGGCCTTCCATGGCAAGTTCAAGCCTTCTTTCCATTTGAATTGCATTTATAGCGTATGCTGGCCCGTTAGTGCTAAATGCGCCGGGGGGATATGGGTTTACGCCATAATTATCACCGGGAGTTGTTTGCGGGGAATAAGTACTATTATTAGCGTTATAAGTGGCATTCAAATACACAAACCCATTCGGGTTAGCTGCTCTTTGACGGATCATATTCACATAAACTTCAGCCTGGTCAAGGCTTCCAATTTGGGCTTCGCATTCTGCANNCTGCATCCCATAG
Source organism: Chitinophagaceae bacterium (assembly GCA_003135585.1). Classification (GTDB taxonomy): domain Bacteria; phylum Bacteroidota; class Bacteroidia; order Chitinophagales; family Chitinophagaceae; genus Puia. The sequence continues at coordinate 1,298 of PLCH01000569.1, read as the reverse complement.
CAAAACATCCGCAAAACGGCAAAGATTTACATTATTCGCATCAACTTCTCCGGCGCCCCAGAATACGGTTTCGGTAGAAGAGTATTTGCCTTGCTGACTTAGAGCATAACCATTCTTTTTAGGAACAAATAATCCATCATCGGGTATACTACGAATCCAGGTAGAATCAATGATCCCCCAATCAAAATAAGGCTCTCCCGGCCTGCCGGCAACCCAGTCAAGACGGGGATCTACTTTGCCTTTCCAAGGGTTGGATGGATCACTCACCAAAGGGGCGTTATTAGAACTGCCATCCAAGAATGGAAGCCCGTTTACATCGGTTTTATAAGCCTGAACCAAAGTCCATGACGGGTTGTTGAACCCGCAGCAACCTGGACCATGGTTATAGGGGAAATTAAGCTCATCACCAGTATCGCCATTCCCACCGTTCGTTGAAATGGATGACCCATCATTCACAGAAGCCTGAGTTGCAAAAACACTTTCAGCGCTATTCTTTTGGGCTGGGTTAAAATTGCTTTCATAAATGGGGTCTAGGGAATAGGGTGTTCCATTAGAAGTGGTGCCGCTGGCAATAATCTTATCCAATAAAGCTTTTGCTGCGCTATAGTTATGCTCGTACATAAAGGTTTTTGCCAAAAAGGCCATAGCGGCCCATTTATTCACTCTGCCGATATTTGGCTGAGTGCCAGGCAAATTATCCATGGCATAAGTTAAATCTGCTTCTATTTGCGGCCATATATTCACATACTGCCCTCCAACATAATTGGGAACATTCAGGTTGCCATTTGAATAGGAAATGCTTTCATCGACATAGGGAAAATTATTAAAGATTTTTTTTCCTTCAAAATGATAATACCCGCGCAAAAACCTGGCTTCAGCGATATATTCTGTAGTATCTGCCGGAGCAATGCTCGGAGACAGCCGAATAGTGCGGATCACATCATTTGCCCGCTGGACACCCGAATACAGGACTACCCATTTCTCATCGAGATAAGAACTGGTACCAGCTTGCGCCAATGACCATGTCATTAAAGGTATCGCATCAGGTTGGTCAGAGGGACTAGAACCCTTATAGGACTCATCGGCGCATTCGCTACCGTACACATAATTGGAGGCACCACTTCCGTTCCCCAAATTTTGCCCAGGCACATTCTCACCCGACAAAAGTGCGTAAGCTCCGATCAAAAGTCCCTGAACACCCGAATTATTATTGACGTTTGAAGCAAGCAGAGACCCCTGCGGCTGTATGTTTAACTTTTTGTTGCATGCATAAATAACAACTCCGATCAACACCAGGG
>PLCH01000261.1 GCA_003135585.1 Chitinophagaceae bacterium | reverse complement strand
TGAAATTGGTTGGATTGAATGGCAGCGACCTGGATTTGATCTGGGTTTAAAACTGAATGAATGTCTGGAACAAAATCCCCGTATACGTGGAATTATGCTTGGTTCTCACGGTTTATTTACTTGGGGGGTTACTTCTTATGAAAGTTATGTCAATACACTTGAGGTGATAGAGCGTTGCGCGCAATTCCTGGAGGATAATTACGGAAGAAAAGGGCCGGTATTCGGGGGTGCAAAAATTGAATCGCTCCCTAAGGAAGAAAGGCTTGCAAAAGCAGCGGCTTTGGCCCCGGTATTAAGAGGCTTTTGTTCATCAAAATCAAAAATGATCGGTCATTTTACAGATGATGAAAGGGTTTTGCAATTCATTAACTCAAATGATCTTGATAAACTTGCAGCTATGGGTACAAGCTGCCCGGACCATTTCTTAAGAACGAAAATTTCCCCGCTTGTTTTGAATCTCCCGGCAAGTGCGGATATAACCAGCAACGGGGCTCTTAAAGAAAGGATCGCCCCTCAATTTGAAGCATTTAGAAAAATGTATGCAGATTATTATGATACCTGTAAACATCCCAACAGCCCGGCCATGAGGGATCCTAACCCCGTGATAATCTTATACCCCGGCGTTGGTATGTTTTCTTTTTCAAAAGATAAACAAACAACAAGGGTGGCATCCGAATTTTACATCAACGCAATTAATGTAATGAAAGGTGCAGAAGCTATTTCTGAATATACTTCCTTGCCAAGACAGGAAGCTTTTAATATAGAATATTGGTTGCTGGAAGAAGCCAAGCTGGCCCGGATGCCAAAGCCCAAAGCATTGAGTGGAAGAGTAGCTTTGGTAACGGGTAGTGCGGGAGGCATAGGGAAAGCCATTGCTAAAAAGTTTGCGGAAGAGGGTGCCTGTGTTGTCATTAACGATATTAATGGCGACCGTTTAAAGGTAGCCATGAGTGAGTTCCAACTACAATTTGGAAAGGATGCAGCATCTTCCGTTTTGCTTGACGTAACAGATAACGCTACTGTTGAAAAAGCTTACGCGGCAGCCTGCCTGGCATTTGGCGGAGTTGATATAATCGTAAACAACGCAGGTATTAGCATTTCAAAATCAATTACGGATCACACCATTGCTGATTGGGATAAACTGTATGAAATATTGGTGAAAGGCCAATTCCTTGTTTCAAAACTCGGAGTGGAAGTCATGCGTAAACAGGGTTTTGGCGGGGATATCATAAATATTGTTTCAAAAAATGCTGTAGTAGCCGGCCCGGACAATGCGGGGTATGGTTCAGCGAAAGCTGCACAGGCACATCTGACCCGTTTACTCGCCGCCGAGCTCGGTGCTGATAAGATCCGGGTAAACACCGTAAATCCAGATGCTGTGATTGCGGATTCCAATATATGGGCGGGCGGCTGGGCCGAAGGACGCGCCAAGGCATATGGCATTTCAGTTAAAGAACTTCCCTCATTTTATGCAAAACGTACATTGCTGAATGAGGTTATTCTACCCGAGGATATTGCCAATGCCTGTTTTGCATTTGTGGGTGGATTGCTTAAAAAGTCGACAGGCAACACGCTGAATGTTGACGGGGGTATTGCTTCAGCTTTTCTGAGATAGAGCGTGGTTGCTGATATTTAAGACAAATAGAAGCGAATGGGATTAAATATTGGATGCATTTGGATCCATCCATTACCTTGTTTACCTCGGCCTTTTTTTTTATTGATTGGATATTTTGAAAGAGTTTGCAAAATATAAAAATGGATTTGCCATGCGTATTGAAAAAAATAAAATTGACGAACACAATTACCTGGGACTGAAAGAACACCAAAGGAAATTTGATTTTATTGCGTCAGATTTAATGAATACAAAAGAAATTTTGAGGAAACTGATAGATTTCCAGGTGGCCATACCTTCCTGGGCATTGGGAACGGGAGGTACGCGTTTTGGCCGCTTTCCTGGCGGGGGAGAGCCGCGCAACCTGGAAGAAAAAATAGAGGATATAGGATTGTTGCATACTTTGAATAAGTCAGGAGCTGCCATTTCTCTCCACATACCCTGGGATATACCCGATAATGCTGTTCATATCAAGGCATTGGGCACGCAATACGGTTTAAAGTTTGATGCGATGAACTCCAATACTTTTCAGGATCAACCGGGACAAACCCACTCTTATAAATTTGGTTCACTTCAAAATGTTAACCCCGAGACCCGCCGGCAGGCCATTGATCATAATTTGGAAGTGATTCAGTATGGCATTGATTTAGGTTCTGAATCCCTCACAGTCTGGCTAAGCGACGGAAGCTGTTTTCCCGGACAGCTGAATTTCAGAAAGGCATTTTTACATACATTGGAGGGATTGGAGCAAATCTATGCGGCAATACCTGAAAAATGGAAAATGTTTGTAGAGTATAAAGCGTATGAACCCAATTTCTATTCTACCACAGTTGGAGATTGGGGCCAATCATTATTGTATGCAAACAAATTGGGGAAGAAAGCTTTTACCCTCGTGGATTTAGGCCATCACCTTCCCAATGCAAATATTGAACAAATTGTTTCTTTACTGTTGATGGAAGGTAAATTGGGTGGCTTTCATTTTAATGATTCAAAATATGGGGATGATGATCTTACTGTAGGCAGCATCAAACCTTACCAGCTCTTTCTGATTTTTAATGAACTGGTGGAGGGCATGGATGCCAGGGGAATGGATCACGCTAAGGATCTGGGCTGGATGATCGATGCATCCCATAATGTAAAAGACCCGCTCGAAGATATTTTACAATCCGTGGAAGCCATCATGATAACTTACGCACAGGCATTATTGATTGACAGACGGATGCTGGTAGAAGCCCAAAGCAATAACGACGTGGTGTCTGCCCAGGAAATATTACAGCATGCCTTTCGTACCGATACGCGTCCCCTGGTCGCAGAGGCGAGGTTAAATGCAGGGGGAGCATTGGATCCGCTTGCCGTTTACCGTAATGAAAGGGTAAGAGAAAAATTAATTAAGCAAAGAGGGTCTAAAGCTATGGCAACGGGCCTTTGATTGGAATACTTGAAAAGATGTTGCTGATATTTCAAAATTTCAAGCAGTTTATCCAACCAAAGTAAGCTTCAANNTAGGCAAAACCAACAAAAAACTTCTGCTGTTTGATGAAAACTATAAACTTGTCCAAGAAGAAAGCAAGCAATTTTCAGAAACAAAAGATGAAGATGGCTTTGCATGCGAAAATGTGCAGGCTTTGACCCATTGGATAAAGAATTCTGTCGAAACTCTGCTCAAGGA
>PLCH01000179.1 GCA_003135585.1 Chitinophagaceae bacterium | reverse complement strand
ATTTAAAGCAGGAATTTTCTGACCTTGCAGTTCATAGTCAATGCTTTTCATTTCAACCGGTAGGAATTTAGCATCCTGGTGGATCTTATACATGTCAAAAACGTAGTAGGTTGGAGTGAGTAACATTTTCTCCTTATCGGTGAGAATGAAGGACTGCAATACATTAACTGTCTGCGCGAGATTAGCCATCCTGACCCGCTCGCAATGATTGTTAAAAATATTCAGGGTGGTTGCTGCGATCAGCGCATCCCTCAAACTATTTTGTTGAAATAGAAAAGAAGGATTGGTACCCGGTTCAGGATCGGTCCAAATCCCCCATTCATCAACAACCAGCCCTGTTTTTTTTCCAGGATCATATTTATCCATGATGGCGGAATGCTTATTAATTACATCTTCTATGTTCAGGCAATTTTTTATTCCTTTAAAATATTCATCTTCACCAAATTGGGTGGCCGAACCTTTGTGATCCCAATTTCCTACCAGCGTATAATAGTGGAGGGATATGCCCCATGTATGCCCTAAGGAAATATTTTTCATCACAATATCTGTCCATTCATAATCATCCCCATTGGCACCGCTGGCTATCAGTNNTAATATTACCCCCACAACCCCAGCTTTCATTGCCAACGCCCCAATAGGAAACCTTCCAGGGTTTGTCCCTGCCGTTCTGTTTGCGCAAATCAGTCAAAGAACTCTCTCCATTGTAATTTAGATATTCTAACCAATTTTCCATTTCCTGGGGTGTCCCGCTGCCCACATTTCCGGCAATATAGGGCTCACAATGCAACAGCTCGCATAACTCTAAAAATTCATGGGTTCCAAAACTGTTATCATCTGTTACCATCCCCCAGGTAGTATTCACCGTTTTTATACGTCGTTGGAGCGGTCCGATTCCATCCCGCCAATGATACTGATCGGCAAAACAACCGCCGGGCCATCGCAGGATTGGAATATTGATTTTCCTCAAGGCCTCCACCACATCTAATCTTATTCGATCTTGCTTAGGCACCGCTAAGGGTGAATCGACCCAAAAACCATCATAAATACATCTTCCCAAATCCTCAGAAAAATGCCCATAAATATTTTTATTTATGGTTAAGCCGGTAGCGGGGTGGATGATCAGTTGTGTAGNNAGCCAATAAAGCGACCAAAGTACAGGTTTGAAATGGGTTTGGTTTCATAGCCCTTTATTTCTCCTAAATTTATAACAACCCTTTTTGATTTGAAACATTTTTATAAAGTATATTAGATTGAAAAATCCCTTTGACCGGATACTTTGAAATATTCCCATTAGTTTTATATATATGAATCAATATTCGGGACAGAAACACATTCTCGTTGCAGTCGACTGTATCATATTCGGATTTGATGGTTTCGAGATTAAATTGTTATTGATTCAAAGGGGAATCGATCCTGAAAAAAACAAATGGAGTCTGATGGGAGGTTTTCTCAGGATAAATGAAAGTTTGGACCAGGCAGCTATCCGGGTCCTGAAACAATTGACAGGTATTGAGGGAGTGTATATCGAACAATTGCAAACATTTGGCGACCCCTTCCGCGATCCTGTTGAGAGAACGGTATCCACAGCCTATTTCGCATTGATAAATATACACGAGTATGAAAAGCAGCTGAGCCATGAATACCATGCGGAGTGGTTCCTTTTGAAAAAAAAGCCCAAACTTATATTTGACCATGATGAAATGGTNNAAAATTAAGATATAAAGCAGCCTTACATCCTATCTTATTTGAATTGTTGCCTGAGAAATTCACCATACCGCAATTGCAAAGCCTTTATGAAGACATTTATAATACCAATCTGGATAACCGCAATTTTAGCCGTAAAGTCCTTTCCACAGGCCTTTTGGTCAAACAAAAGGAAAAAGATAAAGCCAATTCAAAAAAAGGAGCTTTTTATTACAAATTAGACAACCGCAAATACAGGGCGAATTTCCAGGCCTTTCTAAAATTTATTCCAAACCCGGATAAACTGCTGGAATAATTTCCTTCTTGAAATCTGCTATNNTGAAAAATAAATGTTATTTTGACACTAAATAACCAAGAAACCTGGCTATATGGGAAACGACGCATTTGTTATAGGCGTTGATTATGGAACAGATTCAGTCCGGTCTATTATCGTGGATGCGAAAACCGGCCGAGAAATTGCTTCTGATGTATTTTATTATCCTCGCTGGAGAGATGGATTGTATTGCAATGCCTCGGCAAAACAGTTCAGACAACATCCCCTTGATTATCTGGAAGGCCTCGAACAAACCATTAAACATTGCCTTGCTATCGCTGGTCCGGGAGCAGGAGCGAATATAAAAGCGATTTCTGTGGACACAACCGGTTCCACGCCTGTTGCAGTCGACGAAAAAGGTATCCCTCTTTCTTTATTGCCGGGATTAGAGAAAAATCCCAATGCCATGTTTGTTTTGTGGAAAGACCACTGCGCAGTAAAAGAGGCAGCAGAGATCAATACACATGCCAGTCATTTTGATATCAATTACCTCCAGTTTACTGGAGGCATCTATTCTTCCGAATGGTTCTGGGCCAAGCTTCTCTATATTTTGCGTACAGATGAAAAAGTGAGGAAGGCCTGCTATAGCTGGGTAGAACATTGCGACTGGATTCCTTTTGTGCTTACGGGAGGCGCGCAGGTGACCGGGATGAAAAGCCNNGTCCGAAACGTTTGGGGGGTTGCCTCCCAATAAATTCTTTGCTTCCCTGGATCCCTTGCTTGATGGGTTTACCGCCAGATTGTTTAAGCAAACTTATACATCGGCAGAGCCGGCGGGCCGGCTGTGCCCGGTCTGGGCCGAAAGGTTGGGACTAACTACTTCTGTAACAATTGGAATTGGTGCATTTGATGCACATATGGGTGCAGTGGGCGGACAGATAGAACCTTATCATCTAAGCAAAGTAATGGGCACTTCAACCTGCGATATGCTGGTTGCGCCTCTGGAGGAAGTAAAGGAATTACTGGTCGACGGAATTTGCGGACAGGTTCCCGGTTCCGTCATTCCTGGCATGATGGGCATGGAGGCGGGACAATCAGCATTTGGTGACTCCTATGCCTGGTTCTGTCAACTCCTCTCCTGGCCAATGCAAAATATACTAATGCGTTCTTCCATTATTGATCAGCAGACTGCCAGGGCGGTTGCCCAGGAATCAAGTAAAAAAATGATTGCCGAATTAAGCAAGCAAGCTGCAGCCCTGGCACCAGGGGAAAGCAAGACTTTAGCAGTGGACTGGTTAAATGGTCGCCGGACACCGGATGCCAACCAGTTGTTGAAGGGAGCGCTAACGGGTTTGGATCTGGGTACAAATGCCCCGGAAATATTCAGGGCCATTGTTGAATCAACCTGTTTTGGGGCAAGGGCAATAGTGGATCGTTTTTTCAGGGAAGGAATAGCTGTAAAAGGATTGATAGGGTTGGGAGGAGTAGCCAAAAAATCACCTTTTATTATGCAAATGCTCGCAGACACCATTAATATGCCTATCCGAATTCACGGATCAGAACAAACCTGTGCGCTGGGGGCTTCGATGTTTGCTGCAACAGCAGCCGGAATCTATGAAAAGGTGGAAGACGCTATGAATTCTATGGGGCAGGGATTCGAAACGGAATATTTTCCCGACATGCAACGAGTACCAATATACGCAAAACGATATGAGTCTTACAAAAGACTGGGAAGTTTTATTGAAATTCAAACAATTGATTAAAAGACTTTTGTCCCATGAGCAAATATAAGAACATACAAGAGGCAGCCTTCGAAGCCAACAGGGAGTTGCCGAAATTAGGATTGATAATTTTCAATTTTGGTAACGCTAGCGCGGCTGATAGGAACCTGGGGGTTTTTGCAATTAAACCCAGCGGCGTTCCATATGAAGACCTTTCCGCTGAGAAAATGGTGATTGTTGATTTTGAAGGTAAAACTGTCAAGGGGAAACTTCGTCCCTCATCGGATACCAGCACGCATGCGGTCTTATACAAACAATGGGAAAAGATCGGAGGGATCGTCCATACTCATTCACTGTATGCCACCGCCTGGGCACAAAGCCAGCGGGATATCCCGATTTACGGTACCACCCATGCCGATCATTCGGTCGTTGATATTCCCTGCGCTCCCCCCATGAACGACGAAATGATTTTGGGTAATTATGAATACCAGACTGGATTACAGATCATAGGCCATCTCAAGGAAAAAGGATTGAGTTATGAAGAATTGGAGATGGTACTGGTTGCAAATCATGGTCCTTTCACATGGGGTGAATCACCGGAGCAGGCAGTGTATAACAGTGCCATCCTGGAATCGTTGGCACAAATGGCCTATTTAACCGAGCAAATCAATTCCAATGCACCGCGATTAAAAGAAGCTTTGATAAACAAACATTTCGAAAGAAAACATGGACCCGATTCCTACTATGGTCAATAACCGGAAATTCTTTCCCGTAATTTTCATTAAAATCAAATAACTCAATAAATGATAAACTTGAAAAGCCTAGAAGTATGGTTTGTCACGGGCAGCCAGCACCTGTATGGTGAAGAAACCCTGAATAAGGTAGCGGAACATTCCCAGATTATCGCAGATGCATTGAATGGTGCACCTTCTATCCCCGTTACCATTGTGTTCAAACCAATTGTAAAAACAACCGAAGAAATTTACAAGATTTGCCTTGAATCCAATAACGCCGGACAATGTATCGGCATCATTGCCTGGATGCATACTTTCTCCCCTGCCAAGATGTGGATTGGCGGGCTGAAGATACTGCAAAAACCTTTGCTTCATTTCCATACACAATTCAACCGGGATATTCCCTGGAAGGAAATCGATATGGATTTTATGAACCTGAATCAATCGGCTCATGGTGACCGTGAGTTTGGGTTTATGGTAAGCCGCATGGGTCTGAGACGCAAGGTCGTTGCAGGCCACTGGGAAGATCCAGAAGTTATCGAACAGATCAATTTCTGGACAAGAGCTTCAGCTGGCTGGCATGACTGGCAAGGCGCCCAATTTGTTCGCTTTGGAGATAATATGCGTTATGTGGCCGTGACCGAGGGCGATAAAGTAGAAGCTGAATACAAAATGGGATTTGCTGTCAATACCTATGGAATCGGAGACCTGGTTGCGGTGANNGCATTTTTGGAACGGGGAAATTTTAAAGGCTTTACCGACACATTTGAGGATCTTCACGGGATGACACAGTTGCCGGGTATCGCAGCACAAAGGTTGATGGGGATGGGATATGGTTTTGCAGCGGAGGGGGATTGTAAAACCGCAGCACTGGTCCGGGCCATGAAAGTAATGGGTGAAGGCCTCCCAGGTGGCACTTCC
>PLCH01000392.1 GCA_003135585.1 Chitinophagaceae bacterium | reverse complement strand
GAGATCATGTTCATTTTCTTATAAAAAATCTTAAAGATAAATTTTGGAAGAATTCCGTCCTTTAATTTCAGGTATGGATCAAAGTCAACTGGCCGTTAAATTGTTCAGCTGGGGTTTTTTTTAGCAGTGACTGAAAAATGAACCTTTTTAGAAAAGATCGAATTAAGAATTCCATGGATCATGAATCGCCCCTCAGAATTTTTATACTTTTTCGGAAATGTTGTAAAGGTGCAGATAGGCTCTTTCTAAATAACCGGGATGATTTCCATTACCGCAAGGGATAAGAATTCATTCCTATCCCGGCGTAATGGATTCAATTATATATTTTTTAAGATTTTCAGACTCCAACAGCGACCTTTTTAGTCCTCTCTTTCGGAGCAAACTCGTCAAATGCATTCGACGAAATTTCCAGAATATCTATTGGGATTAAAGGCTTCGTTAAATAACCATAGGCTCCGAGCTTAATAACCGCAACCGCTGTCTTAATATCAGAATACCCTGTCATGATAATAACAATGGGATGTATATTTAATTCCTTTATGGCAATCAATATTTCCTTGGCATCCCTGTCACCCAGGCGAAAATCGCACAATACAGCATCGTAGTGTAATTCTTTTAATTTTGATAATCCTTTTTGAGCACTTTCAGCAGTATGAGAATCGTAACCATTTTGATTAAGAAATCTGCTAAGCAATGCACAGATGCCCAAATCATCATCGATAATGAGTATACGTTTTTTCATAAATTTGTGGTTTAGGACATTAATAATACAGGTTAACTCGAGCACTTTTTACCTAAAGGGTAGTTTTTAAAAAGTAAAAAAACTTTATTAATCCATGATCATATCCTGGCTGTTCTATAANNAGGATAAATTTAAGCATAAAAATCGATATACAAAGAAATCAAATTTTTTTAAGGCTACGGAGCTTGTTTTAGGCTTTGACAGGCATACATAGGTTTCAGCCGGGCGCAGCCGGACTATCCATTAATGATTTCTGCGCCGTTAGCATGAATGACCTGGCCGGTAATATTGGAAGCAGTGTCAGAGGCTAAAAACACCTGGGCGGGTCCAACTTCTGAAGGTATGAACAGACTTAAACCTTCTCCCAACCAAATAGCGGAAATAAATGATTACTTATTTGAAACTTCCTCGTGATTCGAACCGATAGCCTTCAAGGCAGCTTTTGCCCCAATTTTTTCCAGGGTTTTGAATTCTTTACCTTCAATCTTATTGTAATCTTTAAAGAAATCTTCGAGCTCTTTTATTATTTTATCAGGCAAATCATCTATTGATTCTATTTTTTCAAATATGGCAGATTGTTTGGGTATTGCTAAATAACGGTCGTTTCTGATTTTCTTTTTACTACCGGTATCTTCCGATTGAATTGCCTTGATGCCTCCTATGATCTTGCATTTAATCATACAGCCGGGGAAACTGCATAACTCGGAAATCACAATGACATCCAGGGGATCCCCGTCCTCTCCCTGTGTATCCGGAATAAATCCAAAATCATAAGGAAAAACCATTCCAGAAGGAAGGATTTTTTTTAATTTGAAAAAATGGGTGGAGGGGTCGTAATCATATTTTTGAGCGCTCCCCTTTGGAGTTTCAATAACTACATTGATGCAATTCATTGGTCGTATTTTTAATTGTGGATTTCAATAACCTTGAATAAAAAACCGGGCCATATTTGATNNCCATTTGATATAAGAAGCAGGACGCTGTCAGATTATTTAATTTAAAATAAATTCAATTATTATGGAATGGATAAATTACCTATTTGGAAGCGGTACCCATCTTACTTGGGTTCAAATGAGTTCCCGCGCTGCTGTCACATTTTTTGCGGCATTGGTACTGCTGAGAATTGCAGGGATGAGAACTTTTGGTAAGAAATCGGCGTTTGACAATGTAATATTGATCATCCTGGGAGCTGTATTGAGTCGGGCAATTGTTGGTTCTTCTCCTTTTATGCCTGTCATGGTTTCCTGCTTTGCCATGGTAATTATCCACCGTTTTCTTGCCTGGGTGAGCCTGTATAATGATTTTGTCGGCCGGTTGATCAAAGGCGAGCATCGCTGCCTGTATGCCGAGGGCAGGGAACAAAAAGATAATATGAGAGGGACCTTGATAAGTGAAAAGGACCTGATGGAAGGAGTGAGGCTTCAAATCAACGAAGACTCTTTAAAAAATGTGCTGGCGGCCTATATTGAAAGAAATGGGGAAATCAGCGTCGTTAAAAAGCAGCATGCGATTCCAGCGGATCAAGAAAAAAAATCCGGATAGTGATGGTAGTTTTTCTACAAAGCATACTCATCTTATTGATTATTTTCCACAATCAGCAGAAACTTAACAAAAATGAAGCTGACTATAAAAATGCTTCAATCCAAGAAGCTCCCGGTTGGGCAAGCTTTTTTTTTGAATCAGATTNNGCTTTAAGATAATCATCAATACCAAGGCCCATCAGAAAGCGGGCCTGGTCAATCAGTCCGCAGGTCTCCAGACCATTTTTTAAGCCCCAGTGATTCAGGGCCGAGAAATTTACATGTGAAGTGATGTCCTGCTCCCCAATGCTTGTATAAGGATCGTCATTTATCTTATGCTTATTGTAACATATAAGGGTTCCTTCCCTTCGGTATTCCCGGTATAATTCCGAAGAAGGATAGCCGTAATCGATGGTTATAACATATCCTTTTTCCAAGGAACCGGCAATCTTTCCAATCCATTGCGTCGCCTCAAGATTTATTTCCGTTCGGAAACCTTTTGGCAATACCACGTCCAATTCTGCTAAATAATCTGAAAGCTCCTTTCCGGCGGTTCGCTTCCTCTCCACGAATCCATTATCATAATCAACAAAAACCTCCATAAGACGGTCTTCCATCAAGACCTGGTGAACCGAGAAGTTATCCACCAGTTCATTCGACAATACACATCCGCTAAACTCCCCGATTTCCTCAATGGAATCAAACCAGGTAACTTTTTCAACCAAGTGATTTTTTTCCCATTCCTGCATCACGGGGCTTTTCTCTATAATGCAATATCGAAGATGGTCGTATAATTTATGATTGTTTTTAAGGTAAACAAGAATATCATGACATAGAAATCCGGTACCCGCGCCGTATTCAACTATAGAAAAAGGCTTTTCCTCCATGATATGCCACATTTGTTCGATCTGTTTTCCGATCATGGCTCCGAAAACCGGGCTTATATAGGAGCTGGTATAATAACCTCCCTTTTTTCCTATCTTTTCAACCGGAGATGTGTAATATCCTAATCCGGGATAATAGAGACACATTTCCATAAAATCGTGGAAAGAAATAGGACCTTTTTCCCTGATCAGCTGTGTGATTATTTCTGAAAGCATTCCTTTTCGATTCGTTTTTCAATAGTGTTTACCCGGGTACAAGCTCTTTGAATCCAGGGGTGAATCAGTCCAGGGAATTAGCGGCAGACTCAAAATTCAAATCTTAAAAAAAGGGTGGAAAATTAATCAAAAATTCCTTTATCTGTTCTTCCGTAACACTGGAATGAGCAGCTTCCAATATTACTTTGCTTTTTTCCGGGTCATAATAAGCCTTATAATCCTCATTGGAAACCTCCAGGGGACGATCCGGGTCAGGGGCCGTCATTTGATACTGATTTGACAACGCGTTTATGATCGTCAAAGCCTGGTCTATATTATTAACTGGAATTTGTTTGATAGCTGAGGCCATTTGATTGAACCGGTTTACCTTATTACCCGGCAGGTTTAAATAATCAGCTCAAAGTTAGAATCAATTTTGACAGTTAAACCAATTGCAGTTTATGTATTGAAATTTTGCCGAATCATTTTCATTTGATCGGTCCAAGTTAAATAAAATACGGAGAATACCCACCTTCCATTTACACGCTCCGCAGAGGCTTTAGCTGACGAAATATTTCGGGATATTTTTGAATAAATTCAGCCTTTGTCATTGAATCTGAGCCCTTAACTTTACAAGTAACCGATGAATTGTACCTTGGCGCCTTAAAAGTAAGAATTCACTTGAAAAATTCAGATGTTCATCCATCGGTAAAGGCGATCCGTGCGACCAAGATTGGCATTGGAATAAGTATTGTGCTGGTAATAATAAAATATGTTTCGGGACACCTGGGTCATTCTTATGCCCTGATCGCTGATGCAACGGAGACCGCCGCCGATATTTTGAGTTCCTCCCTTTTATGGATAGGTTTGGTAATAGCGGCAAAACCGCCGGATAAGAATCACCCTTACGGACATGGAAAAGCAGAACCCCTGGCTGCCATCGTGGTCGCCCTGTTTTTAGTTGCTGCGGCTATCTGGATAGGATGGCATGCGCTTCAATTTATCGTGATCCCGCATCAATTGCCCCATAGATTCACGTTACTTGTTTTATTTTTTGTGATTATTATCAAAGAAATAATGTTCCGCTATGTCCTTAGGCTGGGAATAGACATCAAAAGCCAGGCTGTCAAAGCGGATGCTTACCATCACAGAAGCGATGCCATCACTTCTTTAGCGGCCTTTATTGGGATTACGATTGCCTTAATTGGGGGAAGGGGATGGGAAGCGGCCGATGATTGGGCTGCACTGATTGCGTCTTGTATTATTTTGTACAATGCGTTCAAATTGTTGCGGCCTGCATTGGCGGAATTAATGGATACGGCTCCATCCAGGAAAATAGTAGCTGAAATCAGGGAACTNNAAATGGGCTTCGATTATTACGTGGATCTCCATATAAAGTTGGACGGATCCTTGAGTGTTTCGGAAGGCCACCGGATTGCCCATATGGTTAAGAATCGAATATTGCAGGACAATTTGAATATTAAAGATGTGCTGATTCACGTTGAACCTGTTTAAATGGCTTTGGAATTCTTAACTTCAGCCAATATAGGTATTGATGCCCGTTATAACCTCGGTCTGAGCAATATAGAAAAAGGAGGCATGTAAAATACAGGGACCCTGAAGAATAGTGTTATCCAGATCAGTCTATTTTATCTTTTTGTAAATCAAAAAAATTCCCAATAAAGCCTCCTACCATTGAATCCGCTTTAGGAACCCCGCAAAAACAAAGAATAGAACCTGTTGAATAAAATACGTACTGAGTATTTTAGCTAAATTTCACCATGGAGTTGAAG
>PLCH01000195.1 GCA_003135585.1 Chitinophagaceae bacterium | reverse complement strand
TCTAATCAAATAATAAATCTCCATATAGTAATTACAGAAAGGTAAAAAACAATTTCAGTAACCTGCTGGATTGCCCCCAGGCAATCACCTGTGTAGCCACCGATCCATTTCTCAAAATATTTTTTCAATCCATAAGTGGCATAAATGACAGGAAGGATTGCCAGCAAAAAATGCCAGGAGAGAAAAGTAAAAGGTAATAAAGCAAATAAGGCAGCCAGGATTAAATCTGCAATGGATAATTTTTTGTTGGCTATGGGTTTGGATTTGCTGGTATCCGGTTCGGAAACATACCGGGAAAATTGGATTACCCAAACCGGCATCAAGCGGCTCAGGCTGTGGGCCGCCATCACGGTAAGAACGAAGTAACGGGAATTAAAAAAGATATTTGAACCAGGGTGCCCAAGATCCGGGTTGTACTGGGGCAATTCCTTCAAAAGTAAAAATTTTGCGCTGAGTATTGAAAACAAACCGATGGCACCAAAAACGCCAATCCGGCTGTCTTTCATGATCTGCAGTATTTTTTCTTTGGTCCAGCCTCCTCCGAAGCCGTCGCAGGTATCCGCAAAACCATCTTCATGAAAGGCGCCGGTTAACAATATACCTGTGATCATGGAAGCCAGTATGCCTATATCTGCTGAAATATATTTGCCAAAAACAAGGAATACAAGAGCACTGATACCTCCTACCATCCATCCGATCACCGGAAAATATTTGTGAGACTTTTGGAGATATTCGGGGCTGTGGTCAATATTNNATGTTTACATTTTTTTTGTTATACCTGCTGATTCAAAAGAAGCCATTTCCACAAGAAAATTTACAGCGGATTGAATAAGCGGTATGGCCAAAGCTGCACCTGTTCCTTCCCCAAGACGCATTCCGAGGTTTAGCAAAGGCCTTACCCCGAGGTAGGCCAACATTTTTTCATGGCCCTTTTCTCCGCTGGTATGAGCAAAAATGCAGTTTTCCAGCACCCTTTCATCGATGGCCCGGGCTATTAGTAAAGCGGAGCCCGCAATAAATCCATCTACCACGATAACCATCTTTAATTCGGCAGCTTTCAAAAAGGCCCCTGCCATCATTGCTATNNGGCTGATTTTTCAATTGGAATAGCTGATGAAAATCGTACACTTTTTGCAGGGTTCTGATTTTTATTTCCAATTGTTCCTCATTACAACCGGTGCCTCTTCCGGTGCATTCTTCCACTCCGAATCCGGTTATGGCAGACATGATTAAAGCGGCTGCAGAAGTATTACCGATACCCATCTCTCCAAATCCTATGCAATTGCAGTTTTTTACCTGGATGTCCTTTACGATTTCTTTCCCTTTTTCTATCGCCTTTCCTGCCTGCTCTTCGGTCATTGCTGGTTCCACCAAATAATTACGGGTTCCCCATCCTATCTTGGCGTTTATAAAATCTTCAGCAGGACCCCTTTCAAAATCATGGTTAACGCCGGCATCCACCACCTTTAAACGGATATCGTTTTGAAGACAGAATACATTGATGGCCGCCCCTCCATTGATAAAGTTTAAAACCATTTGGGCAGTCACAGCCTGTGGGTAAGGATTCACCAGTCCAGTGGCAGCAATACCATGATCGCCGGCAAAAACAACGAGGTGCGGGGATAAAATAACAGGAGTTAATGATTTTTGAATCATTCCTGCCTGTAAGGCGATTTCTTCCAACCTGCCCAATGCACCCAGCGGTTTGGTCTTGGAATTGATTTTCTGTAGCAATTGCTCCTTTAAAGTGGGCATGGTCAAATTTATTTAGTAGGGAAGAAGATCGCAGAAATAAAATCCATATGTTGAAGGATGATCAACCGTGCTGGCGGCCCCGGATGAATTTTCAGGGGCTGTGTAGCGACGGTATACAGTCTCAGCTTTGTGGAAATGTATCGGGTATCTGAAAATCGGGCCATCATAGACATAGGAGTGGTATTCCCCATTTTCGCCGCATGGATCCACATTTTCCGGGAAGTCATTCAGCAGAGATTTATCAATAAGGCGCCCGCAAAATTTTTTATTCAGGTATTCTTCGTTTATACAAACAAGGATTGCCTTATATCCCATTTCTAAGAATTCATTCATGAGATCCCTGGTTGGGATTTTCCATAACGGAAACACACAACTGATATTTAATTCACCTAATTTCTGTTCCCTGTACTGCTTCAGGTCCTCAAGGAAAATATCCCCGAATATGGCATGATCGCATCCCTTGCTCTTCAAAAAGGAAGTTTTATCCCTCATGGCCTGTTCGTATTCTTTCATTCCGGGTTGTTCAGACAGCTCGACAGTATGCAGAGGAATTCCAAGGGATTTTGCCTGTGCTTCCAATAAGTCCCTGCGTACCCCATGCATTGAAATACGGTTGTACATGCTGTTTACGCTCGTAAGCAAATAATCGACCCGGTATTTTCCTTCTTTTAAAATATGGTGCAGACATAGGGAAGAATCCTTTCCGCCACTCCAGTTCATGTAGGCCGGCATCATGACTCATTGTTTTTTATAATTACGGAGATACCACTCACCATCAGCACAACTTTTTGTGCCTTGGAGGCAATATATTGATTGGCCCAACCCTGCAGGTCTGTAAACTTCCTGCCTGTCTCCGTATCAGCGTGCAGGCCCATCCCAATCTCATTGCTGACGATCAAAAATATTGCATTCATCTCCAGAAGCTTGTCAATCTCCTCCTGCAAAGCCAGCAGAGACCGTTTCGGGTCACATTTGTGGAAGCCAAAGAAATTGGTCAGCCATAAAGTAACACAATCAATCACCACCACCTTATTTTCAAGGGAAAGCCGGCTAATATGGTAAGGCTCTTCAAAGTTGGTCCATCTCTCATCTCTGTCCGCCTTGTGGCGGACCACTCTTTCCTTGAATTCATGATCATTTTCCAAGCAAACAGCAGTTGCCACGTGCACGGGTTTTGGAGATAAATGCAACGCAGATTCCTGGGCATATTTACTTTTCCCGCTTCTCGCACCTCCTGTAATAAACCAGATCACCTGAAAAGGAATTTTTCTTTGAATAACACGTATTTATTTTTTAATTCTATCAGACAATCTAAGCAAAGGCAATCCTGATATTTTGACTCAATAAAGGATCGTTCTTCCAATGTTAAGATGATGCCCTCGCATTGACACTGGCTTATATTGCCCACTTTACATTCAAAGGAACAGCTGCAGCGCGGACAATTTTTTAGTTCATGCTTGAACATAGCCGGGTTGTTTTTGGTCTTGCCAGTGGACAAATCTGTTTTCAAGATGGGTGGGTACTTTAAACAATTTTGGAAAAAACAATGCTGTGAGCAATTCAATTCCATCTACTAAAGTTCCGGCGCTTGGTTGGGTAAATAAATCATAGTCCAGGACATAAACCCGGTTTTGCTGTACGGCGTATAACTCCTTCCAGCCTTGTTTTTGAGAGAGCAGGGACATTTCTTCCAGGGAGCGTTTGCTGTTAAACCCGCATGGTGCAACTATCAAAATTTCAGGGTTGTATTTTCTTATTTTCCCCCAGGAGGTAACTTTCGATTCTCCGGCGGGATTACCAAGCATATCGATCCCACCAGCCTTTGCAATTTGGAAAGGGATCCAATGGCCACAATTGTAAACGGGATCTATCCATTCCATCAGCATCACCCGCAACAGGGGCAATTTATTTTCGGAAAGTTTATCCTGAATCCTGTCCGTCCTTTTCTGCAAACCAGCCAAATAGCCATGAGCGACTTCTTCTCTGCAGAGGGAGGCTGCGATTCTAACTGCGGTTTGAAATACTCCATCGAGACTCTGCGGGGTCAGAGATATAATCAGCGGCTGCTTTTCAAGCTTGGCAACTGCTGCCGCCGTGCAGGTCGTATCTATCTGACAAACTTGACAGACATCCTGGGTGAAAATAATGTCCGGTTCAAGCTCTCTCAACAATTCTTCATCCACATAGTACAGGCTTTTACCCTGCGCTTTGGAAGCGGAAAATATTTTATCAATCTCTGCACTTTTGAATTTTTTCCCTTCCAGCAGGCAGCGCACTACTTTGGGTTTGCCGGCTGCTTGAGCCGTGCATTCAAATGTGACGCCCACCAACAAATGCTCAAGGCCCATATCATATATCATCCTGGTAGCAGCGGGGAGAAAGGAACAGGCTTTCATATAAATATAATTTATGGTTGGGAAATCCGCAGGGAGCTGAATTTTCTCTGCATCCCTTCAAAGAGGCCGAAAAATACCACGCTATACAATAGTGTCCCCGCAAGGATATTTCCCTCGTAGGGAATGGGGGCAACCAAACAGGCCCACCATCCGGTCAAATTCTTCGGATAAAGGTTTCCATCCACCCATACCCCCAGATCGGTGATGATCCAGTGGATCAGTACAACCACTGCTGAGGCTGCCAATATATTTTTTATGGTAACTTTTTTTATGATGAGGCTGCCGGTTATTACCATCAATGCAAAAGCGCCGTAGGTCCAGTAAAAGCCTTGATAAAACCATCTCCATTCGTGGTAATAAACAAAGCGGTTCAGCAGAAGGTCACTCAGCCAAATGGTGAGCAGGGGGAAAAGAAAAGCCTTGGATTTATGGCTGAAATAGGCGCCCCCAAACAAGGCCATGGCTTCCACCGTGGAAAAATTCCCCAACGGGCCTTGTTGAAAGCCCAGGGTAAAAATCACCCGGGTGGCTGCCATCAGCAGAATAAGCAGAGAGAGTGTAGCTGTTCGTGGATTGAATCTTGGCAATGACATATGATTTGATATTTATGTAAGAATTAATTATAAATCGAGCGTTATACCGCCCAGTATCAGAAAAGGAATCGAATTGTATCCATAAATGGTAAAGAATTTTTTATTGGTTATATTTTTTGCATCGACAAAAAATTTAACCATTCTGGCAGGCTTATATTCTGCATAGGCATTCAAAATAAAAAAGCTATTTAATAATACATCCGGAAGCTGGTAACCACCAATATCATAGCGCCTGCTTTCAAAATGGCCGCTGATCCCCGCATATATTTTTTTTGTCGGCTGCATACCCAGGGTTGCATTGATTGTGTGTTCCGGCTGTCTCAGGGCGTAATTATAGGAAGTATCGCTGAAAGAGACCCGGCTTTGCGAATACTGTTTTACTTTCAGCCAGGTATAATTTGCTGAAAGAGAAAAGAGCTTGTTTATCTGAATTTTATTTTCCCATTCAATTCCCTGGGCATTTTCCGCATTGAAGTTGAAATATTTAAAAGAATTGTAATTAAAATCCAATCCATCGGTAATATTCCTGTAGTAATAAGTAACCCGGGTGCTTATTTTTTCACTGCCGTATTCAATGCCTCCTTCATAATTAACTGATTTTTCAGGTTGCAGCGAAGGATCACCATAAGAAGAATACAATTGATATAGAGAAGGCGCTTTAAAACCACTGGCGATACTGCCATATAATTTCAGGTTTTTTGTAAAAAGAAAAAATGGATTAAAAGTATAAGTATAATTGCTTCCATACCGGGAATGGGTATTTAATCTTCCGCCCAATTCTACATGCAGGCCCGATTTCCCGTTATAAAATAAGGAACTGTACATAGAGGTCTGGCTAAGGGAGG
>PLCH01000259.1 GCA_003135585.1 Chitinophagaceae bacterium | reverse complement strand
CAGCTTGCTGCGAGGTAGTTTATATACTCACTTGTGCTTCTTCTTTTTTGATTTTTCCTTGTGCCCTATCTGTTTTCTCTCTTCATTTTCAGCTTCATTTGTGTTTGCGGCAATAACCCACTCGTAATCCAGCTGGCGTTTGGCAAGGTTGGCGGCAATCACTTTTATAATGACCTTATCCCCCATTCGAAATTGCCGGCCACTTCGCCTTCCTGCCAGACAGTATTCACCTTCTACGAGCCTGAAGTCGTCGTAATCTGATAAACTGTTGATCCCTACAAGACCTTCACATTTATACAATACTGTTTCCACCCAAAAGCCAAATGAGGATACCCCACTGATCACCCCTTCAAATTCCTCGCCCAAAAAGCTTTGCATGTATTCAACCTGTTTGTATTTGNNACTGCTGTGTTTGCATTTGGCCTCCAGCTTCTTATCCGGCTCAATTTTTTCCCGGAGGCATTCTTCGAGTATCCGGTGCACCAACACATCAGGATAACGTCTGATCGGTGAGGTGAAATGACAGTAATATTCGAACCCCAAACCATAATGACCTATATTTTCAGTGGTATAAACAGCTTTTGCCATGGTACGGATCCCCAATTGCTCAAGAACGTGTTGTTCAGGTTTTCCCTTGACATCTGCAAGCATCTGATTAAAAGATGCCGCAATGCTTTGAGGGGTTTTGGTATCGAACTGGTGTCCGTATTTCTTGGCAAATTCCATAAAAGGCAATAGTTTTTCTTTGTCCGGGGTATCATGTATCCGATAGGGAAAAGGAACAGGTTTTTTGTTAATTTTCAATTTAGCCACGTGCTCCGCCACCGTCTTGTTTGCGAGCAGCATAAACTCTTCCACCAACTGGTGGGCTTCTTTGTTTTCCTTAACTATGATTCCGATTGGCTTTCCCTTTTCATCCAGCTTAAAACGGATTTCAGTGGATGAAAAATTAATGGCTCCCTTTTTAAACCGGTATTTACGAAAACGTTGGGCCAGTTCATTAACAATAAGGATTTCTTCTGCGTGAACTCCCTCCTTTTGTTCAATTATTTCCTGCACTTCTTCATAAGTAAACCGGTGATCGGAATGAATCACAGTCTTTCCCAACCAATATTGCTTTATTTCGGATTTGGGGCCGATTTGAAAAATTATGGAAAAAGTTAGCTTATCCTCATGGGGCTTCAAAGAACAAAGTTCATTTGAAATCTGTTCCGGCAACATCGGGTTTACCCTATCGGGCAAATAAACGGAGGTGGCTCTGGTATAGGCTTCTTTGTCCAATTCGGTTTCTGGCCGTACATAATGGCTTACATCAGCAATATGGACTCCAATCTCATAAATTCCATCCTTCAATTTGCGAAAAGAGATGGCATCATCAAAATCTTTGGCGTCAAAAGGGTCGATGGTGAAGGTAAGCAGGTTGCGCAGATCTTTCCTCAGGCCCGTTTCGCTTTCGCCAATAATATTGGGTAACCTTTCGGACTCTTCGATCACTGTCTCGGGAAAAAAGATGGGGAAACCATTTTCCAAGAGGATTTCCTTCATTGCCAGATCATTTTCATCGGAACTATCTATCACCTGCATCACTTCGCCCTGTGGCTTTTTATTTTTTGGCCAGTCAACGATCTTGACTATGACCCTGTCATTATTTTTCGCCCCTTTGAGTTTGTCCAGCGGAATATATATGTCCGGCATGGGCTTCTCGGTTTCTGAAATAAAAAATGCAAAGGAGGGGCTTATTTCGATACGACC
This sequence comes from Chitinophagaceae bacterium, assembly GCA_003135585.1. GTDB lineage: Bacteria > Bacteroidota > Bacteroidia > Chitinophagales > Chitinophagaceae > Puia. Next base: position 931 of record PLCH01000259.1, on the reverse strand, counting down.
GGAAAATTCCATTTGTTTACGCGTCACCACCTCCACAACCTCTCCCTGCATGCGGCCACTCTTCGGGAATTGATTACCAACGCGAACCCGTACAATGTCACCATGCAGAGCGGTGCTAAAATCGTTGGGACGAACCAATATATCCTGGTCTTTATTTTCTACGACAACAAAACCGATTCCCGAACGGGTAATATCCAACCTGCCTTTGTATAAATGCTCTGTACCCGATTTTTTCTTTTTTTTTCTGGAAAGGTTATGTCCCATTAATTTTTTTTAGGATTGAAACTTGAATTCTGAAATGAATTTACCAATTAAATCAGTGNNGGATGGTTGGATAGGCATCACATAAAAAGGCAGCTCTCTGAGCTCCCGGCTAAATTTCATTAAACGAACCGCATCTTTTTCCGTTGTCAATATGATCTTGGTTTGTGCCTCTATATGCCGGTAACGTCCAATTATGCTCTTTAGATCATCAATAGAAAAAATATGATGGTCACTGTAAGATAGTTCATAATATGTATTGGAATTCGCATTGAGCCATTTTTTTAAGGGTTCAGGGTTGGCAATACCCGTAACCAGCAACACATCTACCTTATTGGTAATTTGATAAATATCATTCTTAATAATGTGATAGGGATGGCCGTATTCAATGGAAGAAAAAAAAATCTCCTGGTTTTGTAGTGGTTTGATTTCCCGGATGATTTGTTGTTTTTCATAACCTGATAAATCCTTTTTGCATTTCGTAACCACAATAACTTGGGATCGCTTATAACTTCGCTTTTCATCCCTTAGGTCGCCCGTGGGTAAAAACCAATCCCGGGTAAAAAGATTATTATAATCTGTGAGCAGAATATTCATTCCTGCTGCAACGGAACGGTGCTGAAAAGCGTCATCAAGTAGGATGGCTTTTGTATTGGGGCGAGCATGCAGC
>PLCH01000470.1 GCA_003135585.1 Chitinophagaceae bacterium | reverse complement strand
GGCTGGTATAAGGAACAGCATTTACCCTTGCCCTTACCTGGTTTATCAAATCAAGTGGCTGCGAGCCTGAATTCCCTTGTTGTATATATGATTCGGCAAGCATGAGCAAGACATCCGCATACCGGATTACCTGGCCATTGATAGGACTTTGCGGTCCGCCGTAGGATGGGACTAAGTAATAGTATTCATATTTTCTCCAGCTAAAGTCCCCCTGGGGGTCAGCCGCATTGAAGGGATAGGATATTTTTCCAGATGCACATTTTTCGCAATAAACCGTGNNTCCCGTAAAATGTAGAATAAGCCCTTGGGTCAACATAAGGTGTTCCGTCGGCAGGACTCGGGTAATGGAAAGCATTTACGGCAGCCGTACTCACATAAACATTCCACCAGTCCTTGAATCCATATTCCTGAGCCCTGTCCGAATGAGTGGCTTTTCCGCCCCAGGTTTCCTGACCGCCAAATACATAATACTGGTTACCGATTCCCCAATCGGTCCACGGTGCATTCATCACTTGGAAGATGTCTTCAGGACTGTTCTGGTTGCTCACACTGAATAAAGTATCATAAACGGGATCTAATTTATACTGAAAGGGAGCCTGGGTCAATTTGGTAAATTGAGTCTGGGCATCGGTCCATTTTTTTTCATAGAGATAGGCCTTTCCCAATAATGCGATCGCAGCCCCCTGGGTGGCCCTGCCCAGATCCGCTAACTGATAAACAACCGGCAGGTCCGTAATGGCAGCCGTAAGGTCCGTTTCAATAAAAGTCCATATGGAAGCTGCGGGGGCGCGGGGGAAATAATTATTGTTTACCGCACTGTCATAGGCGGTGATTAGCGGCGCATTGCCCCAAAGATTGACAATATTGAAATAGGCGTAAGCCCTTAGAAATTTTGCTTCCGCCACATACTGTTTTAACAGCTGCTGATCGGACAGGGCCGTGGGATTCCAGGCATGCGCCCTGTCAATAACAACATTCGCCCGGAAAATCATCCGGTACAAAGAACTCCAGAGCACCGCGATGGTGGGCTGGTTTGTTCCGAAGGAATAATCTGCCAGCTGCGCCAGGTCACCCTGCATATTGGTTGTTTTTTTAGCCTCATAACCCAGAAGGTCAAAAATGAAATAATATTCCCTGGACCACAGGCCATCGTGCAGCAGGGTTGCATAGGTGGCGATGGTAGCCTGGTTCATCGCAACACTGTTGTTAAAATAAGTGGTATAAGAATAATTGCTTTGGCTTTGAAGACTCAGAAGGGACTTTTTACAGCTCCATAAGCTCATCAATGCGCTGGATATAAGTAAGAGAATAATAGCTTTTTTCATATCATTTGCTTTATTGAATATCTAATAAATGAATCAGAACCCGAGCTGCAAACCCGCCAGAATTGTGCGTGGCTGCGGCAGTTGTCCGTCGTCAATCCCACGGGTGAAAATATAATTTCCCCCATTCTGTGTGCTGATCTCGGGATCATACCCTGAATATTTTGTTATCGTGACCAGGTTTTGTGCGGCAATGTAGAACCTGATTCTTGTAAATACATGGCCACCGATGCCATTGATGATTCTTTGCGGCAAAGTATATCCAAGGGTAATATTTCTGAGTCTTAAGTAATCCCCGTTTTCCAGCCACCAATCGGAGGCCCTTAGGTTTCCGCTGGCTGTAGCACTTTGTCCGGCTCTGGGAAGGGCGGCTACATCACCGGGCTTCCTCCAGCGGTTAAGGATATCCGTTGTGGCATTGTGCCCGGTAGCCTCTATCAGGGTGTTAAATTTTAATGCATTCACCAGTTTCAAACCACCTACTCCGGAGATAACCAGGTTCAGGTCAAAATTCTTATAATTGACGCCTGCATTGAATCCGTATAAAAATTTCGGGATGGGATTTCCAAGTACGGTTTGGTCGCTGTCCGTAACCTGTCCGTTTCCCGTCAGGTCTTTAAAGATGAAATCACCGGGTAATAGACCACCCTGGTAAACCGCGTTTGGATTACCTGTTTTTTTGACGGCATTTGCATTTAAGGCATCTATCTCGGCCTGGTCTTTGGCTACATGATCTACCTCGTACCCGTAAAACGAACCAATGGCGGAGCCTGCCGCAGTATAGGTGAATGTTGACAATTGTTGGATGCTACCCGCCCGGATGGGAGCGGTGAACTGACTACCCAGCGATATTACTTTATTTTTATTATAGGCAAAATTTGCGCTTATATTGAAACTCAGATCACTGCTGATATTGCTTTTGTAGCCCAGGGACAATTCGATGCCCTTGTTCTCTGCATCGGCTGCGTTCTCATATTTTATGGGCTGTTGTCCATTGAGCGCCGCCCCCGAACTTGCCGGTAAGGGAATGGTGACCAGCAGTCCGCTGCTTTTCCGGTCGTACCAATCTAGGGTCAGGTTGAGCCTGTTGTTTATAAATCCCAGATCCAGGCCGACATCAGTCTGGTCCGTTGTTTCCCATCTTATATCCGGATTGGCAAGGCTTGCAATGGTTGTTCCGGGAACAAAGGCCTCATTGGGTCCCAGGGAATATACCAGGTTCCCATTGGGATTGCCGCTGAAGGTTAGCGTTGAGGTAATACCGGTAGTCGGTATCGTATTATTGCCGGTACGGCCCCAGCCAACGCGCAGTTTACCGTCGCTGATGGTTGGAAGGTTTTTCAGAAATTGCTCGTCAATGAATCTCCATGCAAACCCTATTCCGGGGACATAACCAAATTGATTGTTTACGCCAAAATTGGAAGCCCCGTCACTTCTGAGGCTTCCCGATAAAATATATTTATTGTCAAATGCATATACCAACCTTCCGAAATAGGAAATAACGGAGGAACGGGCATAGCCATATCCCGCGCTACTTACAGCCAATGATTGTGCCACACTGATATTCTGAATATTGTCATTGGGAATGTTGGTGCCAGTTCCCTGGATATTGGAAGTTCTTCCGGGATCCAGGTAACTATTACCTATAGTCGCAGAGATCGAGTGCTTGCCAAAAACCCGATTGTAGGAAAAATAGTTTTCCAGCGTATAAAAGGAATAATCATTATAGCCGAGTATGGCCTGCCTTGGAGAGGACAGGTAATTGGACGATGTATATGGACGTTGGTAGACCGTGTATTTACCCCCACCTATCTCTGCTGAAAACTGGGACCTGAATTTCAAGCCATTGAGGATATTCACCTCTCCGTAAACCTGGGGGAAGAACACAAACTCATTGGTAACCGGATGTATCAGATTGACGGCCTGAAGGGGATTTGGCACGTTACTGAAATCTTCTATATTGGAAACAATGGAATATCCGCCCAGGATGTTCGGATCGTAAATGGGTTTATAAGGTGCGTATCCCAGTCCGTCCGTGATATTTGCCAGCTGGCCATTTGTGTGTGTATAGCGAATAGCCAGACTTTGACCCAGACGAAAACGGCCCAGGTTCTCATCCAGTGACACCCTTGCGTTCAGCCGGTTATTGGTAATATCTTTTACAATGGATTGCTGGCTGATATAGCCAAGTGAAAAATTATAAAGGACTTTCTCGGTTCCCCCGCTGATATTGATATCATTTTCAGAAACCAGTCCGGTGCGGAAAATCTGTTTTTGCCAGTCATTGCTGTCGACCAAAACACTAGGCGTACTGAATTTTGGCGGCAGGGATGTGTTGCTGGTTACAGCAAAATCTTTTAAAAGGTCAACATATTGTCTTGCGTTGAGAAGATTTAATTGTTTCCAGGCCTTGGCCATGCCCCACTGGGAATTGAAGGATATCTTTGGCGGCCCTGGTCTGCCCTTGCGGGTAGTTATGATCACCACCCCGTTTGCTGCTGCAGAACCATAAATGGCTGTAGAGGAAGCATCCTTTAAAATCGTGATGGTTTCTATATCCTGTGTACTCATTGTATTGAAAAGATTTTTATCCGCCTGAATCCCGTCAATCACATAAAGGGGATCAACACCGGTGAAAGACCCGGTACCTCTCACGAGGATCTGGGCGTCTGAACCGGGAAGTCCGTTTCCCTGAAGCACCTGGACACCAGCGGCTTTGCCGATAAGTAATTGGGACGGATTGGTAGCGGTGGACGCCCCGGCATCTTTTGCAGAAACTATATCAACGGAACCTACGATATCCCTTTTTCTGGCCGTACCATATCCAATGACAACGACCTGGTTCAGGCTGTTGGCATTTTCCTGCAGGGTAATATCCAGTTCTGTTTTATTATTTACCGGTACCTCCCTGCTTGCATAACCCACATAGGAAATAACAAGAACTGCGTTTGCGTCCACTTCGTTCAATACATACACTCCCTTCATGTCGGTGATGGTATTGATTTTCGTTCCTTTGACCTGTACGGTTGCGCCGGAAAGCGGATTGCCTTTGTCATCCAATACCCTCCCGTGTATGGCAATGCCTGTAAGTCCGGTTTCACCGGCCGCCCGCGGAAATAAAATAATCTGATCATCGATTACGCGGTAACTGATATTCAGCGGAACCAGAATCTGGGTTAATAATTCGCCCAGTTTTTTATCTTTTGCAATAAAACTTATTTTCCTGCTTGCGTTTATAATTACGGAACTGAATATGAATTTTGTATCTGCAAGGATCTGAATCTGGGTAAGCACATTTTTAAGTTTTACCTTTTCCATGGAAAGGGAAATCGGTTTCTCCAAAATCTCCTGGCCTTTGACTCCTTTTGCATAGGAAGCCAACACAAAAACTAGGATAAACAGCTGAACAATCGTAATTCTCATGGCCAATGGAATTAAAGCATGTAGTTGCTTTTTTTTCATAAATTTGAAATGGTTTTGTACGTGAAATAATTTGGATCGGACAAAATCTGACCGTAAGGTTAACAGCCGGCAATACTCGCAATATTGCTGGCATTTTTATGGATGGGATCATCAGGTGATATAGGTTTTCAGTTTCATATTGCAGCTTTATGGTTTATAAATAAATGTCAATTACAACCTTTACCTCCTTTAATCAGTATCACGGTGCCTTTTAAATCATAGGTCGCCTGAAAAGCCTGGCAAATAATTTCCAGCTTATTGAACAAAGTTTGCTTGGTAATATTCCCGGTAAAGGGNNGATGTTTTTTCCAGGGTATTCAGCACTTCTGAAAGCGGCGTATCATCAAAAACGAATTTTTCCTCCTCTGCGCTCTTACCGTTTTCAGCATGGACCGGAAGAGGGGCATCTACCAATGAAGTTATAAAATGCCTGTTTTCTTCGTAGTAGGTGACTTTCTGGTTAGGCGTTATGATCACTCCATTTTCTTTTTTCTGTTCCGGGCTCATATTTATCCGCAGGCCATTTTCATAAACTGCCACCCTTCCCGATTTTACAGCAACCTCTATTTTGTTATTAATGATCTTAACGTTGAAACTAGTGCCCAGGACCTCTGCAACAAGATTATTGTTGTATACAAAAAAAGGTCTGGCGGCATTTTTTGCAACTTCGAAAAAAGCCTCCCCTTCAAGGTAAACTTCCCGTCTATCTTTGTAAAAATGTTTTGGAAAGGCGATATTGGCATTGGGTTGCAGGATCACCACACTACCGTCTTCCAGCCTTACCTGTTTTACACCACGAAAGCCATTTTTTACCTCTACCAATCCTTTCGCTACTTTTTCACTGACAATAGAATTTGATTCACCGGATCTTGAAGCCAAAAGATAGATACCAGCTATTAAGGTGCCTGCCAACACTGCGGCAGCTATCCAGCGGGCAGGTCTTATTCGCCGGAAAAGTCTGTAAGATTCCTTTAGGGACAGGTCACCGGTAAGAGGGTTGATTTTATCCCAGATCCGCTTTTCCACCAGCTGCAGATCCGCCTCTGATATGGAAAGCGGAGTTTCTTCGTCCAATAAATCGTACCATTGGTCTATCAGCCGACGTTCTTCTTCAGAACATGTCCCGGCCAGATAGCGGTTTAACAACTGGTGAAATGCCTGGCGGTTCATATGCAGTTACTGTTGAGTATTACAATATAGTCAGGTAATCGGGAGGGGTTCCCTAAATTCAGGAGAGTTTTTTTTAGAAAAAACCGGCGGGGCAGCAAAAACAAATCAGCATACTGACTAAAATAAATTCCTTTAGCTGCAGGCGCATTATTCTTAAAGACTGGGTAATATGATATTCAACTGCCTTTTCAGAAATATCAAGGAAGGCCGATATTTCTTTGACAGATTTATTTTCGAACCTGCTAAGACGAAAAACCAGCTGTGTTTTTTCGGGAAGTTTTCTGGTAGCTTTTTCAATGGCAAGAGACAATTCATGGATCAGCAGCATTGTTTCAGAGGTCTTGTCTTCTAAGGCTTCCTGGTTTTTCATCGCCTGCCGGTAATTTTTTTCCCTTATAATTTTGGATTGCAGGTAATTGATCACCTGGTATTTAATTCCAGCCTGGAGGTAGCAAGGAAGATGCTGGATGCTCGCCATTTCGCGCTTATTCCAAAGGCTGATGAGGAGATTTTCCACCAGTTCTTCTGCCACTTCCCTGGACCTTACTTTTTGTAGAGCAGAAAGAAACAACGATTTCCAGTAGCGGTTATAGATTTCTTTTAAGGCGGGCTGGTCGTCTGCCTTAAGCAGTTTTATCAAGATTTCATCCGTAAGCAACCTATAGTCAGTTATAACTTGCATAACCCTGCACAGCTAACTTTTATTTTGGAGCTGTTCTACCCAAATAATCGGCGGTAAAATCCAACCAAATTTTATCAAAACTAAGAAATTTCAGGAAAGGTTGGTCAGATAAAAAATCAACCAGCAGATTGTTTGCAGCATTCTTCAGATTTTTGATTGATATTTAGTAAAAAAAGAATCGGGTCCATGCAGGAAAACTCCATTGTCGTGATCGGTAGTTCCAACACTGATATGGTGGTCCGGGCCGACCACCTGCCGGAAGCGGGTGAGACCGTTCTTGGCGGGGAATTTTTTATGAACCCCGGAGGCAAAGGAGCCAACCAGGCAGTGGCCGCCGCGCGTTTAGGCGGTAAGGTTATATTCATCGCTAAAACAGGCAATGATATATTTGGCAGACAATCTCTTCAATTATTAAAAGAAGAAGGTATTAATACCGTCTTTATGCTGGTCGACCCCGGGCAGCCGTCCGGCGTGGCTCTGATAACGGTTGACAGGCACGCGGAGAATTGTATCGTAGTTGCCTCTGGGGCCAATGCCGCATTATTGCCTTCGGACCTTTTTAAAGCAAAGGACGCCATTTTGCAGGCCTCCATTGTTTTGGTTCAATTGGAAATCCCGGTAGCCACCGTTGCCTGGGTGGTCAGCACTGCTGCAGAAAATGGGGTCAAAGTGATCTTGAACCCTGCCCCCGTTTGTGAACTGCCCGTTGCCCTATTGCAGAAAGTTTCCATTATTACGCCCAATGAAACGGAGGCGGCCAAACTCACGGGAATAAAGGTGCATGATCTTATTTCAGCGCGCGAAGCCGCAACATATTTATATGATACAGGTATTAAAACTGTTATTATTACCCTTGGTTCCAGGGGGGCGCTGGTATTGCATGAGAATAAATATCTGCTTGTGGACGCCCCTGAAGTGAGCGCCGTTGACAGCACCGCCGCCGGCGATACTTTTAACGGGGCATTGGCTGTGTCCTTGTCCGAAGGCCTGACCATGGAGGATGCTGTTCGGTTCGCATGCAGGGCTGCAGCTATTTCGGTGACAAGACCGGGAGCCCAATCATCCATCCCCCGAAGACATGAAGTCATTTCCTTTTAATATTCCTCAAGTAAATGACCACCAGCAGAGCAGGTGGCTTTAAAC
>PLCH01000126.1 GCA_003135585.1 Chitinophagaceae bacterium | reverse complement strand
CGTCAACACTAATTCTATCCTGAAAATTTTCTTCAATAAAATTTTGTGCTTTTAGTATCTCATTGTCCTCGTGCCCTTTTTGTCCTTTGAATAACATGAATGCTGATTGACTTTCCCTATCAATATCAATGGCAAAATATTTTGAAGCAAGAATGGCCGTATCACGGTCAGTGTATTTTTCAACCAGGTATAACAACAGGATCCAATAGGAGTTGGCGCCACCGCTGGAATAAATGCCCTGTTCTTCCGTAATGATACTTCCGTCCACCAGTTCCACCTCAGGAAACATAGTTCTAAATTCATTTGCCGAATTCCAATGAGTTGAACACTTCTTCTTGTTGAGCAGCCCTGTCGATGCCAATAAAAATGCACCAATACAAAGTGAGGCTATTTCTGCTCCGTTTTTATATTGCTCAACTATCCAGGGAATTGAGGCTTTGTTCAACTCTAAGGCAGTTTGCATATCACCACTCAGTGCAGGGATTAAAATCAAATCCGTCTTTTTTACATCTTTCAATAACTTATCTGTATGCACAGAGTACAAACTGTTTTCCAACTTTATTTCTTTTGAAAGCCCTACCAGTTGCACGCAAAACAACGGTTGTCTGCCTGATGCAACTAAAAACTGATTTACGGCTTTGAATAAGTAGTGTGGGTCTGCCACTGCTTCAATTACTGCCGTTTCGGGAACAAGTATGGATACATTTTTCATCCATTAAAGATAAGTAGCTTATTTGTCGCAATCAACCCTTTAAATGTCGTTTTCGCACGTGCAAAAAACCACGGTCAATTCGCATCTTTGCATGGTTCAAACAAAATTAAATTATTCACGGCCCAAAAAATCATAAAAAATGACCAAAGAACTTTGGATTAATCTTCCGGTGAAAGACGTTAATAAATCAAAAGAGTTTTTCACCAAGCTTGGATTTTCTTTCAATTCAAAACTTAGTAAAAGTGATGAATCTGCCTGCTTGGTTATCGGAACCAATAATGTTGCTGTAATGCTTTTTAAGGAGCCCAGTTTCAAAAATTTTACAGAAAATGAAATTGCCGATACAAAAAAAGCTTCAGAAGTATTGTTTTCGATAGGCGCCGATTGCAGAGCAGAAGTGGACAAAATGGCAAATAAGGCGGCAGCGGCCGGCGGTTCAATTTTTGGTCAGCCTACAGAGGTCCAAGNNGGCTGGATGTATGGTTGCGGTTTTTCTGATTTGGATGGTCACCGGTGGAATATGTTGTATATGGACATGAATGCTATGCCCAAAGGTTAAATCATTTAGTCAGAAAATATTTCAAAATGGCCCAGATTAATTCATACCTGACATTCAGGGGTAATTGCCGTGAAGCAATGACGTTCTATAAGGAATGTCTGGGCGGTGAACTCACGCTCCAAACCGTTGGAGAATCACCGATGGCAGAGCAGATGCCCCGGAAAATGAAGGATTGTATTTTGCATTCAGAGCTTAAGAATGGTGTATTATTACTTTTAGGTTCAGATATGGTCGGTGAACAGGGTCTTATTAAAGGTAATGCGGTTTCCCTTTGTATCAGTTGCAGCAGCGAAGATTATATTAGAAGCTGCTATCAAAAGCTTTCATCGGGCGGACAAGCGACGCACCCCTTAAAGGACACATTTTGGGGTTCAATATTTGGAGGACTTACTGATAAGTTCGGCAACTATTGGTTACTCAACTATATCCAGAAAAAACAACAATGAAAATCTTATTTATCTTTTTGGAATTCTTCCCTTTCGTTTCTATCGATGCGCGTTATGATAATACATTGGCATGCGTTGATAGAATCCGCCCTTCAGGCAACCTTAACAAAGATGGGGAATGCATCTCTCTCAGATATTCCAATGGTTGAGCTGTTTTGGACTAGTTTAAGGTTTCCTGCATAGGGCCGAGTTTCACTTTCAAAGTTGATCATAACCCCCCCACAGCATGGGCACATCCTTACATCACTGCAAGTAATAACAGCATTATTTTTAAAGGGAACATCCTTTTTCTTGCATGAAATCAGGATTGCCAAGCCAATGATTATGGGAAACAAAAGCTTTTTCAACTTAGGTTTTTTACCATGACTGATAAAAATAGGGAAAGGTTGCACAAGGGAAGGGGTTTAAAGGGGATTTTCGTAAATTCAATATCCCTTGGGACTAGATATTTTGTTGTTCATTTCCATTACTACCACCCGATTGGAACCGTACTTGAAAATATATCCACAATTAACCGGAAAACCGCAGCTGGTTACAATAATAACTTATTCTTGCAGAATACAATAGATGCATATTTATGTTTAGTGAAATGGTTTCTCCCTGGCTGGGATGATTATGGCTCTGATAGCTATTATCTTGCCTCAAATTCTAGAAACAGCCATTTACAAAAAAAATATTAAATCCCCTTCTGCATAATTAATGAGGNNTTCAATTAGGCTTAGACATTAAATTACCTAAGCTTTTTTAATCATCTTTACAAAAAAGATAGCTTATGACATTTAGTCTTCAAAAAAAGCCGAGTAACTCATTAAGAGACTCTTCAATCATAGTAGTTGGTATCTCAATCCTTTTTTTATCAGTTTCTTGCTTTGTCTATGCACAACAGCTGTCTTCTGATATTAAGACTTCCAAAGCGTTGATGGATGGCTTTATGGATAAGCGGTTTGGGATGTTTATTCATTTTGGCCCCGTCAGCCTGCGGGGCACAGAAATTGGCTGGAGCCGTAACAAAGAGGTTCCAGCTGAGGAGTACGATAATTTGTATAAAGAATTCAATCCTGTATTATTTAACGCAAACGCCTGGGTAAAAGCGGCCAAAGATGCGGGCATGAAATACCTTACCATTACTTCAAAGCATCATGACGGTTTTTGTCTATGGCCCACTTCGTTTTCCACCTATAATATTATTAATTCTCCGTACAAAAGAGATATTGTAGGTGAGCTTGCGAAGGCTTGCAATAAACAAGGTATTGCTTTTTGTATATATTTTACTGTTTTGGATTGGCACGATCCTGATTACCCCATACACAATCCATACGATTCCACAAAAAATGTGCAGGGTGACATGAAAGCTTTTGTGAGGAGGATGAAAAATGAGCTGAAAGAAATTGTCGTCAGGTACAGGCCATATATGTTGTGGTTTGATGGTAATTGGGAAAAGCCATGGACAAAGGAATATGCCATAGATGTTTATCAATTTATTAAAAGCCTTGATAAAGACGTTATCATCAATAACCGCCTTGGTAAAGGAGATCAGGATTCCCTATCAACAGAATCGGTGGGTGATTACCTGACACCCGAACAAAGGATAGGGACAATGAACATGAAGGACCCCTGGGAAAGTTGCATTACCATTTGCAGCCAGTGGGCATGGAAACCAAACGATAGCATGAAGTCGCTAAAGGAATGTATACAGACATTAGTAAAGACATCCGCTGGTAATGGCAACTTGCTCTTTAATGTCGGACCAATGATGGATGGCAGGATGGAAGCCAGGCAGGTGGAAAGATTGAAAGAGATGGGCGACTGGTTATCAAAATACGGCAATTCCATTTATGGAGCAAAAGGCGGCCCTTATTTGCCTAATGAAATATATGCTGCCACCAGAAAAGATAACCGAATATACCTGCATGTTTTTGAAAGAAAGGCAGCATCACTTGAATTGCCATCATTGCCTGGCATAAAAATAACAAGAGCATATTTCATGAATGGTAAAGCTGTACCGTTTACGCAGGACAAGGAAGAGCATATCCGGATTGATTTACCCCCTGTATTACCGGATGAGTTGAGTTCGGTTATTGTAATGGAGCTGGATAAAAATGCAGAACGAATACCTGTAATAAAGAATTAGGGATGATATCGGGTAAATTNNTTTTTAAAGATCAGTTCTCTTGCCTGGGAAATGCCACGGTCGATTTATCCCGATTTTATTGTTAAGCTTTGAAACTTTTAAAATGGTTACAGAATTGCAGACCAGCTTCGATCTGCAGTCTGAATAAAAAACTGCCGTATTCGGCCTGAACGCAACAGTTTTTTATCTTCATTAACTATTATTTTATCTTAACTCTTTGCGCTTCTTTGAAATTATCTGCATACACAAACAGTATGTAAATACCAGGTGCCAAGCCTCCCACTGAAAGGGATGAACTATTAATTCCAGCTTGCAGCGGAATTTGCAGTGACATCGCCACCTGACCTGTTGATGTATACAAAGTAAGTAATGAATTCTGCGCATTTTGTGTGAACACCCTCACCTGCAAAACCGCTGAACTGCTGCTCCAGGCTTTCAGGTGATCATTACCCGCGGGTAAGATGGTGAGTTTACCATTCACAAAACTGATGGTATAATTAGAACAGGTAGCTTCCCCTGCACTGATAGCATAATATCCTATCGGAGAATGGTTACCGGCCGATGTATACGCCACAGGTAGAGTTGCAAGGTCCGGTGAACCGTCGCCTATTGCAAGCCCTTCATACTTAAAGGTAAACTCAGGATTGGCAGTACCAAGGATTTTGCTTTTATTCTCAGCTGTGATTACCAATTGTGCAGGCGTGATGCTGCCAACTACCGTAGCCGATGTTGTGACAAGAGAATAATTTGTTTTGGCAGTACCAGAAAGAATAAAAGTATTTACCGTAATATTTTTTTCTCCACCAGCATTTTTATCGGCATAAACTGCAGTCCCGCTTCCGGTAACCTGATCTTCTCCAATAATTCCCGCGAGCGAAAAATTGGAAACCTGCAAGGTTGCGCTGTTTTGTCCATCATATACTTTACTGATGGCAGGGCTGGAATTGAGCGTAATTTCAATCTTTTTGGGGGTAATGTCAGCTGTTACCGTAGCTGATTGTGTTACCAGGTTATAATTATTCATGTCCGGACCTGATAAAATTAGTGCCCCTACCGTAACGAGCTTGCTGTTTGAAGCATTATTCCCAGTGAATAGTGCTGTTCCCGTTATTTGAACCTTATCAGCATTGATTACACCATTCAGCGCATAATTTTCTGCGCTCAGGACAATGCCGGTATTACCGTCATACTCTTTACTGATAAGCGGTTGAGCATTCAATGTCAGGCTAATATCTTTTTTATTTATATTTAATTGCTGAATAACCGGAGTTGCAGGGAGATAATAATTATTGCCATTCTGGCTGGCAGTGATGGCAACTGTCCCCTGTTTATAAATATGTATTTTCCCGTTTACAATATTCGCCGTGGATGTATCGCTGCTCCCAAAGCTGATTGCCAGGGCTGCATCGCTTGTGGCATANNTCCGGGGCAAAATCAGCGAGGCCATAGCTTACGGTATTTGTTGAAGCGAATGTAATGGTTTGCGCTGCCTTTGGCTGTACCATAGTACGGAAGGTCCAGGTAGACGTATCAACAATTCCCGCGTATGCATTTCCGCTTAGATCATTGACGACACCGGGATCGGCGGTAATATAAATATCTGTTAGTGCAGGCAAGGCAGTAAGCGTTAAGGATAATATATTATCAGCGATTGTAGCACTGGTTCCTTTAATGTCGATTGTTTGTAATACCTCATTGGTCATAGAAGATTTTACGTAAATATTTCCTGTTCCTTTTACGATACTTTCGCTGAAATTAAGGACTAGCCCCGAATCAAGTGCGACACCGGTAACATTTTTTGCAGGATTGTAAAATGCAACAGTTGGAGGATTCNNCGGTAATTATAAAATCCTGGTCAGCGCTCACCGTTCCGTTACTCGCCCTTATTTTCACAGGGTGTTGACCTACGTCACTATGGGAAGGAGTGCCTGTGAGCGCTGCCCCGGTCTGCAGAGTATAAATGTTTCCTACCATAAAATCTGAATAAACCAAAGTGGCTGAAGCTGTCAGAGTCATGCTCCAGCAATAGGTTGTAGTTCCCGAAACTTCTATAAAACTGCTGAAATCAGGTGTATATCTTCTGATTTTAGCACCCCAAAAACTAATATACACATATCCTGCCGCATCCACCTTGACGTCGGTAGTACTAGCTGGCAAACCGCTAAGTACGGTTGAAATTGTACCACCAGAATATTTAACCAGCATATTTGAAGCAAAGTAGGCGATCAACAAATCACCTGCTGAGGTAAAAGCCAGTCCAAATGGATTATAAATTGGTAAGCCGATGACATAGTCTCTCGCAGTATTGCTCGATAAATCAATTTGGATTACCCTGCCTGTTGAATACATGGCGGCGTACAAAAACCCGTTTTTAGAGGTCATCGATAGCACGGCATCTCCCGAATAGATAAGTGTGCCGGGAGGATTGGCTTGAGTAAGATCGAACTTTTCAATGCCTCCATTATTACCGTTATAAATTGATGCGTATAGAAAATTATTCACGACAAGGGCGCCATAACAAGAGCCCAGACTACTATTTCTGGTTGCAAAATAAGAGGTGGTTCCGTCAGGCTTAATTTTATAGATATTACTGCCAGAATTTTCCACCGCGTAAAAATTTCCATTGGTATCTTCTGCAATGCCGCCAGGTTTAGAAATATTGGTATTATTAATCTGGGTGCCGCTGGAAGCGCCTGAATTGCTAAGTGTTAACCAGGCAGGAATTGTAATCGCTGAATATCTAAGGGTATCAGTATTACTGATTGAAGCCGTGAAAGAGTATAAATAGCCAACCTTTTCTGTAGCTGAGGTCACGGGTGTTGAAGTAAACTGGATGGTCTGCCCGTCCGCCTGTAGAGCGATTAAAAATAAGGAAGCCAACAGGGAAAAAGAAAGTACTTTTTTTGGGATGAAGTGGATATAAAAATTGATAAAATGAACATACTTTTTGGATCGCATCCCAAGGGATGCATATGAGTAAAATTTTGGTTTCATTCAGGGACGGATTTTGTTTACCCGATAACGGGACTGATAGTCATTTATTTAAATGCCGGTGGGCTATGTTTGGCAAGTAGGTATTAGTACTTAAGAAATTTTAGTGTTGAGTGTAGTTATTTGGTCATATCCTGTCTTCAATAGATAGGAAAACATAGCCTTGGGTTTACGGATTGATTCAACTACATAAAATCCGGATAACCCAGATTACTACACGTTTAAGATATAGTAAGAGGTCATTAAAGGTCAGGTCACATTAAGTGAAATAGACTGGCAAACCGGATGCACGTGCCGGTTACTATTGGTTTCCTGATTAAAAAAATGCTTGGAGATTTGATTTAATCAGAAAAAAAAGGGTCAAAGCCGTTTTATGAAATGCAAATCCGAATTGTTTCAGGATTAAGTCTCCAAAAATTTATTCCCGGGATAAATATTGCGCTTTTTCCCTCCAGCCCTTAGGCAAATGTAAAAGGATTGTCTATTTTATTATACTCGACATGGAATTTTATTGCTATTGGTAAAAATAAATTATCTTTTCATACATAATAAGTATGCCTTTATCAACTTAATCATGGCAAAAAGAACAATTGTATTCATTCATGGATTGTGGATACACGCCGGTTCCTGGAAACCTTGGATGGATTTCTTTAACGAGCATGGCTACCAGACGCTGAACCCCGCCTGGCCTGGCGATTCCTGNNCATGCCGTGCCAATCCGCAAGAAATTGCCAACAGGGGTGTTACGGAAGTTACCAACAGTTACGCCAAAGTAATTGCATCGATTTCTGAACCACCCATCGTCATCGGACATTCTTTCGGCGGTCTCATTGCCCAGTTGATATTGGGCCGTGGCATTGCTGCCGCAGGTATTGCTATTGATCCGGCTCCGATGAAGGGAGTATGGCAGCTACCATTTTCAGCGCTTAAGGCTTCTTTCCCTGTTCTGGGGAACCCATTCAATATCAAAAAAGCCGTGTCTCTCACTTTTAATCAATTCAGGTATGGTTTTGCCAATGCTGTCCCCGAAAAAGAAGCCAGGGAACTTTACGACCACTGGACAATTCCTGCCCCAGCCCGTCCGCTTTTCCAGGCTGCAACAGCTACTTTCTCAGGGACCGAAACAAAAGTAAATACCTCCAATACTACCAGGGGACCATTGCTTATCACCGGCGGCGAAAAAGATCATATTGCACCTCCCTTACTTGGGAAGGCCTCATTAAAAAAGTACAATTCTTCTGTAATTACAGAGTTCAAGTTATTTGAGGGCCGTGGACACTCGCTTACTGTTGACAATGGATGGGAGGAATTGGCGAAGTACTCCCTTGAATGGCTTAATAAAAATGGGCTTTGAGAAATAATCATTTCCCCCTGAATCTTTTATTTTTGGTTTAATTTGCATGGTCTTTTTAAGTTTGCCCAACAGGATGAACCCCCACCCTTTAATATTGACTTTATTTAAATCTAAGATACCCAAAAATGCCCTGATTCTCATGGAGAGGACCTGCTGTGAAATAGTTGTTACCCTTTTTTAAGGGTACCCAAGGAGCCCATACGTTTAAATCTTTGAAGATCTCCTAATTCTGCCGTGGAAAGGGGTTCGTTGTTGTCGTATTTTGCTTTGAGATACAATACTCTTTTATGTTCAGGATTTATCGCAAGGAGATCATCGATCAATTTCCCTGTTGCGACATCTTTTTCAAATAAGGGTTTCGCTTCCGGTTTTTCCGACTTGTATCTTGTCGGCATTCTTTTAATAATTGCTTCAAGGGTTGCGATTTTGTTNNGTAGCTGTTTTTTACTCAAACTCCCCATTTTTTGATATCTCTGGTACAGACTGATAATAAATGAAGACACAGGAAATGCTAGAATGCATTCTTCCAGCACTTCATTGATGATATCGATCCGTCTGTTTTGACTTTTCACTTTTTTAAGACTATTTGGATGATGATTCAAAATGGGAGGCCCTATTTTTCATAAAAACTCAGGAAACC
>PLCH01000244.1 GCA_003135585.1 Chitinophagaceae bacterium | reverse complement strand
CCATAAGGCTGTGCTACATATACGGTCGGAAGTCCGAGACGCGGAAAGATATCTATTTTTGAATTATTGATCGCAAGCCACGAAAAAAAGACTATAGCAATAACAGTTACCAGGATTGTTATAGGATGGCGCAATGCAGCAACAATTAGCTTGATCATATAATAATGTAAATTATTTCAATTGGTTGGTGAATATGTTCAGATTCCCCTTTGATACAGCTATCTCCAGCAGAGATGCCCATGCCTGCAGATTGGCGTTTGCCTCCATCACCACGGCATTTAATAATTGATATTGCCCTAGGCTAAGCCGGGCGAAATCAACCAGCCCGATGCCATAACTGAGCATTAATCCCTCATAGGCATACCTCGCTGCCTTTGATTGAAAGGGCGCCTGTCCGGCAATCAAGAGATTCTGCGTGAAGTTGGACTTAGCTGTTTCTGCCTGCTTTTGCAGATTGATGGATACCTGCGATAGTTGCGATTCATCTGCTTTCAGCAGCGATCGGTATTGCTTCTTTTGAATATTCACTTTCGAAATCTGAAGAATGGGAAAACTCAGCTGAAGCCCTGCTGCATAATTGTTCCTCGATAAAACCCATCCATAGGATTTATCGNNGCCCCAAATATCGAGCTTGGGACGCCAGGCCCTTTCTATTTCTTTTAAATTGGCCGCACTGACCGCTACTTGGGCCTCGTAGTATTTATAATCGGGGTTTTGCATGTAGGTGCCTGAAGTGTCGGGCATACTGGGTAATTGCCCCGCTAATGAGGTGTCAGATAATTCGAGGTCCTCCGGGCTACCCGGCAAACCGGTCAGCCTGAGAAGCTCCAAAGCCTGGGACTGGTAAAGACGTCGTGTATTTAACCCATCCATTTCAGCTTGGGCCAAAGTGGACAGAAATTGGACAGTATCGAGACCCGGACGCAAACCTTCCTTTGCCAACACAAAAGATTGCTGTAGGCTTACCTTGGTTCGTTCAACATTTGCTTGCTGGCTGCCGAGCAGCTTTTTGAGGTACACAAGGCCCAGATACGCGGTAATGCCTGCATATTGTTGCCGGAACAAGGCATTATCGTAATATCTGTCCGCCAGCTGAAATTCTGCAGCAGCTTTTTCAATGGCTGCCTCACGTTGTCCGAAGGTAAGGGGCGACCATTGTAAAAAGGCCGCCAGGGCCGTTCCCGGAACCAGATTATAGGAACTTTGTGCGAACACTGGCCCGGAAAGGGGCATCAGCAATCCCGGATAGCTCGTGCCGGTAATATTGTTGAAGGTGGCATACCCCGCCTGGTAGCCGGCCGTAAGGTCAGGCATAAGTGTATTTTTGACAAGCCCAATATTATATTGGGCTGCTCTGGTTTGCTCGCGGTACGACTCGAGTTGTGGTTGCCCCGATTTCACCAGGTTTAGCACTTCCTTAATCGACAGAGAGCGCTTTTGGGCAGCAGCAATCCCGGATAGTATAAAAGAAGCGGTTAAAATTAAGGCTAAGTGAATGGCTGATTTTTTGGTATACATAAAGAAGTTTGCTTTCTTATGATCCATGAAGCTATAAACCAATTTGGGATGAATTTTGGAAGTCAATGCAATTTGAAATTTACCTGCACCCGGTGAACGCCATCTTTATGACTATACTGTAAATCAAACTGATAAAAATGGCAGATCTGCTTTACCAGTGAAAGACCTAAACCGGTCGTTTTAGAATCCGTCCTTCCTTTTTTGAATCGTTCAAATAGCTGTTCGGTATTTCCGACGAAAGAATATCCGGTATTTTGAATGATAAATTCCCTGTTTTTAAGAAGAACTTCGACATCCCCATTGGGAATATTATGAACAATGGAGTTTTTAACAAGGTTGTTAATAAGAATTTCAATAAGCGAAGAATTAGCCATTAAATAAATGTCCGGATCAACCGATTTCCTTATACCGGGCAAATCTCCATCAAAATTATCCTGATAAAACGCGAGTGTTTTTTCTATTAGATTAGATAAATTGATACTTGCCAGTTCCGGAAACTGATGATTGTCAATTTTGGTGAGCAACAGTAAATTCCTGTTCATTTGGCTAAGTCGTTCATTGGCATCCGTGATGTCAGCAAGCAGGTTGGCGGTCTCTTCTGTAAGATTTGAAGTATCGATCAATAGTTCCACTTTCGACCTTATGATAGCCAGGGGTGTTTGCAACTCATGGGATGCGTTTTCCACAAATTCCTTTTGATTGCAATAAGCCCGGCTTACGTCATAAATCAGGTTTGTGGCTANNTATCCCGGTCTCGTCTGCTAACTGAAGAGCTTGATTTTTTATTATATCAAATTCTTTTATTTTTTTCAACGTATCATAGAATGGCCGCCAAAGTAACCCTGCGCTTTTCCTGTTGATAATCACAATGGCACCTAATAGGAGAACAAAAATGAAGGTTTCTGCAATTAGGACTTTAATGATCATATGGGTTATTTCCTTCGAAGAAATATAAGTGGTCAATTGAAAAGGCTCGCCATTTAGCCGATATTCTTTCGTTAATATCCCGAATGCAACCCATTCCTTATTATCAGCGTAATAAATGAGTGTGTCTCTTGTTTTGTGCAATAAATCCTTAGGAACAGAGGCGCCTTTCACAATATCATATTCGCCGGTTATATGCCATGCAAGGGCTTCTGGTTTTGAAATGAACTCATTCCAGATATTTTTCTGTTTCAATTGAAGTTGCTGTTCCTCCATATGATGAGCNNGTGGTTCCGATTACCAAAACTAAAGGCAACCAGATCAGCAAATAGCGTGTATTCTCTTGTTGGAGGGATTTGCTCATACTGACAGTTTATAACCCAACCCATAAACAGTTTGAATAATTTCATTGCATCCCTTTTCCTTTAATTTCCTCTTTAGGTTTTTAATATGGGAATAGACAAAGTCTGAAGAGGGAATTTGGACAGATGGCCCGTCATGAATATGTTCTGCAATTGCCTGCCTGCTTACCACACGATTTTTATTGGTCATCAGGAATACCAGTAAATCATACTCGATTTTGCTCAATGCTATTTGTTGATCCATTGCAGTAACGGTCCGGGAAAGCAAATCAACTTCCAAGGCGCCGACCTCCAAAATGTTTGTTCCCTCTGAATATTTTCTACGGATCAGCGCTTTTACTCTTGCATTGAGTTCAGATAAATGAAAGGGTTTGGTAAGATAATCGTCAGCACCTAAATTGAGTCCTGCAATTCTATCATCCAGTGAATCACGTGCAGAAATGATGATGACTCCATCTCCGCTTTTATTTTGCCGAAGGTATTTTAGCAATTGCAACCCGCTTCCTCCGGGCAGATTAATATCAAGAATGATACAATCATATTGAAAGTCTTCTATCTTCCGTATGCCTTCATCATATGAACTGGCGATTTCGCACAGGAATTTTTCACGCTTGAAATATTGAATGATGCTTTCAAGCAGACTACCCTCGTCTTCAATGACCAGTAACTTCATGGGTTATATTTGTTCTAAGTTAGAATAGAATCTTGGAGGAATTT
>PLCH01000630.1 GCA_003135585.1 Chitinophagaceae bacterium | reverse complement strand
GCCCAGTGACGATTGGCTGAATATTGTCGTCACTGCAAAAGCAAAGAGTAAAGTAAAGGATGCATTAAAGGAGGAAAAAAGGAAAATTGCAGATGAAGGCAAATACATGGTGCAAAAAAAGCTGGAAAATTATGGAGCTGCTTACAACCAGCACAATATAGATATTCTTACCGTCTATTATAAGTTCAGTTCATCCCTGGATCTTTTTTATCAGGTGGCGGTTAAAAACATTGATCTGAAGGAACTGAAAGAATTCCATTTGATAGGGGACAAGCTGGAGCTGCCAAAACCTATAAAGCCTGCAATTGAACACAAAATTGAAACGGGCGGTACGGGTCAGCGCAAAGATGCCGAACTGATCATTTTTGGTGAAAGCAGCGACAGGATTGTCTATACCCTCGCCAATTGTTGCAAACCGATTCCGGGTGACGACGTGTTTGGCTTTGTTTCCACCGGGAAAGGCCTTACGATTCACCGCACCAATTGTCCGAACGCGGCCAAACTCTTGTCGAACTACGGCCATCGGGTAGTCAAAACAAAATGGGCAAAGAACAAAGAAATTTCATTCCTGACCGGGATCCGCATTGTGGGGCTGGATGATGTGGGTGTAGTAAATAAGATAACCAACCTTATTTCCGGTGAATTAAGATTGAATATCAATGCTATCACCATTGAAGCGAAAGAAGGAATGTTTGAAGGCAATATAAAAATATATGTACACGATAAGGAGGAGTTGGAGGAATTGGTGACAAGGGTAAAACAATTGAATGGCATTCATTCAGTCGACCGTTTTGACACGGAAAATGTTTAAATCATATTGAAAAATCAATTGTTTCGGCAATCTCATTTCCCCTACTTTTGCTGCTTCCTTAATAAATCTGCAAATCTGTATAATGGTTGATGTAATCTTAGGCCTGCAATGGGGTGACGAGGGGAAGGGCAAGATCGTAGATTATTTTGCTCCGCGATATGACATCATTGCCCGCTTTCAGGGAGGCCCCAATGCCGGCCATACTTTGTACGTTGATGACAAAAAAATTGTCCTTCACCAGATTCCTTCAGGGATTTTTCACGAGACTACCACTAATTTGATTGGTAATGGGGTTGTGCTGGATCCCATTACTCTAAAAAGAGAGTGTGAATCAGTAGCCGGATTTGGAGTGGATTTCAGGAAAAATCTGTTTATCTCTCAACGGACACACCTGATTCTTCCAACCCACAGAGCTTTGGATAAAGCATCGGAATTGTCAAAGGGCAACGAAAAAATTGGATCTACCTTAAAGGGGATCGGACCTGCCTATATGGATAAAACCGGCAGGAATGGCTTGCGGGTGGGGGATCTTTTGGATAAAAATTTTACCACACAGTACATCCGGTTGCGGCTCAAACACCAGAGACTGCTGGATGGATTAAATTTTCAGGAAGATATATCTTCCTGGGAGGAAGAATTCTTTGAAGCCCTTGAATTTATGCGCCAGTTTAAGATAGTAAATGGCGAATATTTTATTAATGATTGGATCGGAAGAGGAAAATCTGTATTAGCCGAAGGAGCCCAGGGCAGTATGTTGGATGTTGATTTTGGGACTTTCCCTTTTGTCACCTCCTCCAATACTATTTCGGCCGGAGTATGTACCGGGTTGGGAATTGCACCCCAAAAAATCAGAGATGTGATCGGAGTTTCAAAAGCCTACTGCACCAGGGTTGGCGCGGGCCCCTTTCCTACAGAACTTCTGGACAAGACAGGTGAAGAGCTTAGGAAAACCGGCAATGAATTTGGAGCTACTACAGGACGCCCGCGCAGGTGTGGGTGGATTGACCTGGTCGCTTTGAAATTTGCCTGCATGATCAACGGAGTCACCAAAATTGTAATGACCAAGGCCGATGTGCTGGATGCTTTTATTGAATTGAAAGTATGCACCGCGTATTTGGTTGATGGTCAAACCACAGTTGAGGTTCCTTTCCAGATGACAAGAGTCAAATTGGAGCCTGTATTAAAATCTTTTCCTGGGTGGAGTTCTGATACAACATCTTTAAAAAATTATCATAACTTACCGGAACATATGACAAAATATATACAATTCATTTCAGATTTTCTAGCTGTTAATATTGCATATATTTCCAACGGACCGGCACGGGATCAATTAATTGTGAATTTGTGAAAATTAGTCTGGGTTTTCTAAAAAATTACTCTAAAAAATTTGGCGGATTAAAAACTTCGCTGAAATTTTACAAAATAATCTTATTGGAACATGGCATCTAAATCTGATAAGGAGAAAAAGGATTCAAAGAAATCCGCACCTGAATCATCGAAGGAAATTCCTGGAAAATCATCACCCAAATCCAAGAAGAGTACGGATGACGAAGATGAGGATGAAGAGGATTCTGATCATCCTAAAACTACCCCCAAAAAGGCTGCTAAAACATCGTCCAAAACCAAAAAGGACCCCGACGAGGAAGAGGATGCAGATGATGAAGTTGAAGAAGTGGACGAATGGGAAAAGGTGGAGGAAGAAGAAGAATGGGATCCGGATTTTGATGAATTTGATATTCCCAAATCCAAAACAAAAAAACCTCCGAGTACTGGTACCAAAAAAGGCGCGAAAGGCGCTGAAGAGGAGGACCTGGGTATAGATGAAGCATTTAAAGACCTGGATCTTTTCAATGACAGCGGCTTTGATGAGGAAGACANNACCTAACTCATTGTTGTGAATAGAGTTTTTGTCTCATTTCCCCTAAAGGATTTCTTTCAGACTAAATTGAAAATGTTGAATTGGGCTGACCGGTTAAACATTTGCTGTTTTTTGGATAATAATGAATATCAACTTTCCCATCATTCACACGAATGTCTGCTTGCCGCCGGGGCGAAGGGCAGCCTGGAAGCCAGTGCTGGCGACGCATTTGACCAATTGCGCAAATTCTCAGCAATCCATAAGGATTGGATATTTGGTCATTTTGGATATGACCTTAAGAATGAAACGGAGCATCTGTCTTCCTCCCATCCTGATGGTATTGAGTTTCCTGATTTATTTTTTTTCATTCCCGAAATAGTAATTGACTTAAAAAAAGATGCCATTCATATTGGTTCGCTGAAGTCGGATCACGAAGAAATACTGGCGGAGATCGAAGGGTCCCCCGTGATTTTCCCTACAAGCTTTAAAGGAATCCGTAATACCCGGGGAAAATTTTCCAAATCAGAATATCTTAGTACCGTCAAAGAACTGAGAAGTCATATCCTTCGGGGAGATTGTTACGAAATAAATTTTTGCCAGGAATTTTACAAGGAAGAAATAACAATGGAACCTCTGCCGATTTATTACAAACTTGCAAAGCTTTCTCCTACGCCTTTTGCTGCTTATTACCGGCTCCGTGATAAATACCTGATCTGTGCAAGCCCTGAAAGATATTTGAAGCGAACCGGAGATGTTCTTTTAACCCAACCCATTAAAGGAACCTGGCAAAGGAACAGGGAGGATAGTCATCTGGATCAAACCAATAAGGATAATTTATTTCACAGTGCCAAAGACCGCTCTGAAAATGTTATGATTGTGGACNNGACCTGGTAAGAAATGATTTATCAAAAGTTTGCGAAGAGGATTCAGTGAAAGTGGATGAATTATATGGAATTTACTCCTTTCCGCAGGTGCATCAGATGATTTCAACGGTAAGCGGCAAATTGGCAAAGGACAAAAATTGGGTGGCCCTGATCGAGGCAACTTTTCCCATGGGATCCATGACAGGGGCCCCGAAAAAAAAGGTGCTTGAATTGATTGAACGATATGAAAGAACGAAGCGTGGATTGTTTTCAGGAGCGGTCGGGTATGTAACGCCTGGGGGAGATTTTGATTTCAACGTCGTGATACGGTCCATACTCTACAATCAATCCAACCAGTATCTTTCCTTTCAGACCGGTTCAGGAATTACATTTTACAGTCAGGCGGAAACAGAATATGAGGAATGTCTGTTGAAAGCAAAGGCAATAAAAAAAGTATTGGAGGGTTAGCCAATACTTTTAAAATGTTTTATCTTTTTTTATTAGTTACCGGCTGTTTAGTTTTGCAAGATCCCGCGATGTTTTTTGCAAACTGGTTTCTATTAGTTCCTCATTCAATAACATTTGGATGGATTCATTCAGTATGGGGTACCTGTTTGAGGCAAACAGGTCAATTTTCTCAGCCGGTAGTCTAAGGTCATAGGTATTATTGCTACTTGCCATTACCTTATCAAAATCAGGATTATACTTGTTGAATTCGGAAATATCCATCATTGTATACTTGGCTATGATAACGGAAAAGTACTTTCCTGAAATAGAAACAGTCCTGGAATTAGTAAGTTCTTCCCTGCTTAATAACCTGTTGAAAACATACATGGCCGACACTGACAATTGACTGGTGGCTTCATCTTTTGTTAAAGTGGTCACCCCGCCCTGTCCTTCAAATATATAATGGGTTGCGATGAATTTTTTTACATGATTGCGGGATTCTGCCGGAAGATTATACTGAAGGTCCCAGAAGTTTCTGGTATGACTACGGCTTATCGCATTGTAAACATGTCCGGCCCCTCCATTATAGGCAGCTATTACCAGCAGCCAGTCTCCCAGGTCCCTGTATAAATCCCTTAGGTNNCATCCACCCGGTGGGTCACCTTTAGGCCGAGAAGCCGGGCGGTAGCGGGCATTAATTGCCAGGGGCCAACGGCTCCAGCCCAGGAGACGGAGTTTGGTTTCAGATTGGATTCAATCACGGCAAGGTATTTTAACTCCCGCGGAAGACCATACTGGGTCAGAATTCCGTCAATAGTGTTAAAATAGATCTTACCCCAATCCTTCATTTCACTGAGGTCTCTGCCGTTTTTTTCGATATAATCCTGTACAAAGCTGGCTGCTCTTGGATTGAGTTGGGCCCCGTTAAAGTCGTTGGTGGAATTTACAATGAAGAGAGCTTTAAAATCATTTTGGGGGTTTTTTTTGGAAACTATGGCATGAATCTTATCGTTTCCCCTTGGCTTTTTCCCCTTGATCCCNNCAATAAAAGTCTTTTGTTCATCTTTCAAATTTTAGGCGATTTATAAACCAGGATCTGGCTTATAATTTTTCACAGGGTGGGATGAACGGAAACTTATGGGAGGTCTATACCAGACCATCCTTCTTAATTCTCATAAAGTGGGATTTCTTAGGACTTATATTGTTGCATGAGCTGATGCGAGAACTGAATTAAAGATAATTCTTTAAATCGGTCTGTCATAACCTGAATACCAAAAGGCATGCCATTTGTATGCTGAAAAAGGGGGATAGCCAGGGCCGGAATTCCGGCCAAATTTGCATAAACTGTATAGATATCAGCCAGATACATCGAGATGGGGTCTTCAGTTTTTTCCCCGATCTTAAAAGCGGTGGTAGGAGATACCGGAAGTAGGATCAGGTCGAAGTATTTGAATATCAATTTAGTACGATCAACCAGTAATTTTCTGACTTGTTGGGCTTTTGTAAAATAGGCGTCATAATACCCAGAACTTAAAACAAAGGTTCCCAATAATATGCGTCTTTTAACCTCCTTTCCAAAGCCGCGTGAACGGTTCTTTTTGTAATATTCNNCCGTCCGTTTTTGAACAATAGCCATATTTAACGCCATCATATCTTGATAAATTCGAAGAAGCTTCCGCCGTCGACAAAACATAATAGGCAGGTACAATATAGTCAAGGTATTCAAAATCAATCGCTTCAACATAATGCCCCGCCGTTTTTATTTTCTCAAGAGAATCGGTAAATCCGGCCTTTATTTCAGGATCCAATGCTTTATGTTCAAGAGCTTCCTTAAAATAGGCAATCTTAAATCTGGCGGGATCTTTCAAATCAGGTTTTCCTGAAAGCCCGGTAAAGGGCGAGGTCGAGGAAGTGCTGTCGCGGGTGTCATTTCCGGCAATAACTTCAAGGGTCAACGCAACATCAGGGANNAATCCATACCGGGAAATTCGCCCATAGGTTGGTTTCAGCCCGATTATACCACAAAAATCTGCAGGTTGTCTTACAGAACCGCCGGTATCACTCCCCAGGCTGACCATACATAGACCTGCCTGCACCGCTACAGCCGATCCACCAGAGGAGCCCCCGGGAACCCTGGTTTCATCCAGTGCATTTAACACGTTTCCATAAGCTGAATTCTCATTGGTGGATCCCATTGCAAATTCATCGCAATTCAAATGACCTATGATAATTGCTTCTTCTTTGATTAATTTCTCAACCACCGTAGCACTGTAAATAGAGGTAAAGCCCTCCAGCATTTTGGAGGCCGCTGAAACGGGATGGCCCTTATAGCAAATGACGTCTTTTAGCCCAATTACGACCCCGTGTAATTTTCCAACGGGATCCCCTGAGTTTCTTTTGTCATCTAATAATTTGGCTGACTGAAGGGCTTCTTCCCCGTAAGTGTTCAGAAATGCATTGAGATTTTGGGAACCTGCTATTTTCCCCAAAAAGAATTGAACGGCCTCCACGCAGGAAGAAGTGCCGTTCTGTAATTCGGTATGGTAGTCTTGTATTGAATGAAAAGTAAACACTAATAAGTACGATCGTTGTTTGCCAAAAACCGAAAAATATCAACAACAAAAGATTATTGTTGGGATGAAGAACTGGGGGCAGAAGGGGAAGCTGGTTTATCCTTATCTTTCATTCCGTCTTCAAGCTCTTTCTTTACATTATCTTTGGCATCATTGAACTCACGGATACCACGGCCAATTCCCCTCATAAATTCAGGAATTTTACGACCACCGAAAAGGATCAATACTGCTAAAACAATAAGGAACCACTCACTGGCACCCGGAGGCGACAACAAAAAAAAGGATTGCAGAAGATGAGTTAACATAACATCAAATTTATTGTAAACATAAAGGTAATAAATGATTATTCGGAAACGATTCTTTTTTCTTTAATACGTGCACTCTTTCCACTTCTTTCACGCTGGAAATACAGTTTAGCCCGGCGAACCCTCCCTGCCTTATTTATTTCTATCGAATCAATATTGGGTGAAAATAAAGGGAAGGTTCTTTCCACGCCTATGGCATCGGAAATTTTGCGAACGGTAAAAGTGGCGGTCTGCCCTACCCCCTGACGCTTAATGACATCGCCTTTAAAGCTTTGAATACGTTCCTTATTACCTTCAATAATCTTATAATTAACCGTGATATTATCGCCGGCTTTAAATTTAGGAAGGTCTTTTTTTCCTGTCAATTGTTCGTGTACAAAAGCAATTGCCGCATTCATGGAGTTAAAAATTTAGGATGGCAAAAGTAAGAAGTTTTGAACTAAGTTCCTAATGAAATACCTAAAACTCATCTCTTACCGCGCAACATTTACTGCCCTTTTCTCCCTGATCACTGTCACCTTAATCTGGCCGGGATAAGTCATCTCCGTTTGGATTTTCTGTGCAATTTCAAAGCTAAGCTTATCACTGTCTCCGTCCGACACCTTATCGGCTTCCACAATCACCCGTAATTCACGGCCAGCCTGGATAGCGTAGGCCTTCTCCACGCCCTGGTAGGTCATTGCCAGGTTTTCAAGGTCTTTTATCCTTTGTATATACTGTTGCATGATCTCCCTGCGGGCACCTGGCCTTGCTCCACTGATGGCGTCACAGGCCTGGATGATGGGGGCAATTACATATTGCATTTCCACTTCATCATGATGAGCGCCAATGGCATTAACAACAGCAGGATTTTCACCATATTTCTCAGCAAGCTTCATTCCCAGTAAAGCATGACTTAGTTCAGTCTCTTCATCGGGAACCTTACCAATATCATGCAGTAAACCTGCTCTTTTGGCCAATTTCGGATTCATTCCCAATTCCGAAGCCATGATCGCACAGAGATTGGCTACCTCTCTGCTATGCATTAGAAGATTCTGGCCATAGGAGGAACGAAAGCGCATTTTACCTATTATCCGGACCAGTTCCTTATGAAGGCCGTGAATACCCAGTTCAATAACCGTTCTTTCGCCAATCTCCATCACCTGTTCTTCGATCTGTTTGCGGGTTTTTTCCACTATTTCTTCAATTCGGGCAGGGTGGATTCTGCCATCAGCCACCAGCCGCGTTAAGGAAAGTCTGGCAATTTCCCTGCGCAGCGGGTCAAAAGACGATAAGACAATGGCCTCCGGAGTATCATCCACAATCAGATCCACACCGGTTGCAGCCTCAATAGCCCTGATATTCCGGCCTTCCCGTCCAATGATCTGGCCTTTGATTTCATCGCTTTCAAGGTTAAAGACAGTAATGGAATTTTCGATGGCCTGCTCTGCCGCAGTTCGCTGGATGCTCTGGATAATGATTTTTCTGGCCTCTTTATTGGCCNNCGGCCTGTTCCGCAGCGGTTCGTTGTATGCTTTGTATAATGATCTTTCTGGCCTCTTTATTGGCCTTTTGGCGGGCGTCATCTATAATCTCCTGCTGCAAGCCTAAGGCCTGTGTCTGCGCCTCATGTTTCAGACTTTCTATCAATTGCGCCTTGGCTTCCTCTGCCGTCAGGGCAGCAATTTTTTCGAGCCTGCGGATATGTTCTTCCTGGTGTTTTTCCAGTTCCGTTCTTTTTTGACTGACTACTTCAATCTGCCTGTTAAGGTTTTCTTTGATAGAGTCATTTTCTTTTGTTTGCTTGTCGAGGTTTTCCAGTTTCTGATTGATGCCCTGTTCTTTTTGTTTAACACGGGTTTCAGCATCATTCAATTTGCGGTTTCTCTCCAAAACCTCTTTTTCGTATTCGGTTTTTAGCTGGACAAATTTCTCTTTCGCTTCTAAAATCTTTTCCTTCTTTATGTNNTGAGGTTTGGGCAACGGAAATTAATTTTTGAGCTTCCTGCTCGGCTATTTCAATTTGTTTTTGGGTGTTTTTGGCAAAAATAAATCTACCGACTATTATTCCGGCTATTAGGGCTGCGACACCAATTATGATGGACAGGATAGATGAATCCATTGAATGTAGAATTTAAAAAGTTCACAATCGTTTTTTTGCTTCAGGCTCAAGATTCCCTGGAAATGTGCTAATTGGCGAAGATAAGGAATTTTGTCAGAAGCACTGTAATGGATACCAAGCTAAAGGGATTATGAAATCTTGTCCAGCTGTTCCTCCATTTTTTTCAGTGCCTCCTCAGTGGCTGAAGCCGGAGCCGAGGGATCATTGCTCGATAAAGACTGTGTGGCATACCATAGAACCACCATGGCAATATAATCCTGCATATCCTTGCCGGCAAACTGGGTCTTAAATTCAATTATTTTATCGTTGATCGTTTTGAGGGTTTTTCTGACCACCTCTTCATCCGCCGGATGGATTTTTACCCGGTAACTTCGGTCCCCTATGACAATATTTATTGGAATTAATTCTTGCATAGTAAGATTGGTTTTTAATTTATCCCAGTTTATTCACCTATCGCGCCACCTAATTTTTCCAAAGGTAATCCAAGTTTTAAAAAGAAAACCTCCCTAAGCACCAATTTAAACAAGCCCTTTTCCGGGGGATTTAGGGGTAAAACCGGTTTTGGAAAGCTGCTGATAGCCTTATCCAAAGGGGCAAAGGTGTTTTTGCAGGGATTCGGACAGAATCGTGAAGGGAATTCAGGAACCTGGACCCATACTTTGAAAGAGCAAGCAGTTCCTGTTCAAGGAAAATGGGACGGGCAAAATCTGTATGAATCATTCATTCAACAAACTAATGCAGCGATCAATCTCTTTAATATACTGGTTAAGG
>PLCH01000022.1 GCA_003135585.1 Chitinophagaceae bacterium | reverse complement strand
CTTCCTTCACTTCGTAATCTGTAACTGACTGTTTGCCTTTTTTATTCACTACCATGACCCCGTATTTTGCAGGATGTTCCATGATCGAAAGATCGATGGTTCCTTTTTTGCTGTTCAGGGTTCCGTTGACAATTCCGAGATAATGTTTTTCAATTGTCTTTCCTTCAAATGCCTGGGACAGGAATTTATGCGTGTTTTCATTTTTTGCAAACAGGATGATGCCGCTCGTGTCCCGGTCGAGTCGATGAACCGTATAAATCGACCCGTATTTTTCCTGCAACAATTTTTTCAATGAAATGTCCTTACCCTCGCGATCAGGAATGCTAAGCAGTCCCGCAGGCTTAAGCAAGCCAATAAAATCTTCATTTTCAAAAATAACCTCGGGTAGTTTCATAGATGATCGAAAGTTGGATGGAGATTTATTTGATGGAAGAGTTCAGGTATTTGAGAATGCGGATCTCTTTTTCTGATAACAGTCTCCATTTGCCGCGCTGTACATTTTTTTTTGTGAGACCTGCGTACATGACACGGTCAAGATTTTTTACGTCATAGCCCAGGTGCTCAAATATTCGTCGCACGATTCTGTTTTTACCACTATGAATTTCCAACCCCACCTGGCTCTTGTCTTTCGAGTCTGCGTAAGCAAGCGCATCGACGCCGGCAAGACCGTCTTCGAGTTGCACGCCACCAATTATTTGATCAAAATGGGGTTTTGAAAGTGTCTTATCCAGGGACACGTGGTATATTTTTTTTANNCCCCTGAGGTGTTTCTATCCAATCTTCCCACAGGGTATACTCTTTCTGTTGTCGCGTTCCTGATCAGTTGGAGAACCGTTTTTCTTCCCTGAGGATCGTCGGTTGTGGTAATATAGTCTTTGGGTTTATTCAGCAGGATGTAGACGAAATTGCGGGAAATGGTCACTTTTTTGCCAGCCATCTTCACAAGATCCTTGGGGGAAACTTTGGTGCCCGGCTCCGTAACGATTTTATCATTTACAGTTACTTTTCCCTGTCTCACCAGGTCGGCCGCATCCCGCCTTGAACATACACCACTGTGCGCAATATACTTGTTGAGCGGAATGAGGTCCGATTTCCTCGGGTCGACACCAGTTTCAGGTCTGGATGGTTGGGGTCCGGACGCCGGAGGCTGTCCGCGCATTTTCCTTTTTTCTTCAAAATGCCTTTCAATAGCCTCCTTTCTCTCCCGTTTGGCTGTTTTTTTTTCCTGCTTGAACTGTTCCTTTACGGCGCTGTTTCTTTTCTTATTGTAGAATTTATTGAAATTGTCTGTTTTTCTTTTCATAAAACTGATTGGCTGTTTTACAACAGTAAGGGTGGCAAATATATGCCAAAAAAGCGGCCAGCAGCGTGTGCTGGATCATTGGCCTTCTTTATTGGCTAATTGACCACAAGCTGCATCAATATCTTTTCCGCGACTTCTTCTTAAGCGGGCATTTACCTTATTTTTTTCCAAATGATTCATGAAATTTTTGACCGTTGCCTCGTCCGGCTTGGCAAATTCCGCGGCATCAATGGGATTGTATTCAATTATGTTTACCAAATCCGCGGGAACCTGGCGGTAAATTTTTATTAATTCGTCGGCATCTTTTAAACTGTCATTAAAATTTTGGAACAATATGTATTCAAAAGTTATTTCATTGCCCGTCTGCTTATAAAAATGATTTAATGCATCGATAAGGGATTTGATATTATTGGTATCATTGATCGGCATGATCTCATGACGCTTCATATCATTTGCCGCATGCAGGGATAGAGCCAGCTTGAATTTTACTTTATCCTCACCCAATTGCCTGATCATTTTTGAGACTCCTGCGGTAGATACAGTAATTCTTTTAGGGCTTATCCCCAGGCCATCGGCGGAAGATATTCTTTCAATAGCCTTCAGGGTATTATTGTAGTTCAGGAGAGGCTCGCCCATACCCATAAATACGATGTTGGACAGTTTTTTATCAAAAGTCTTTTCTGACTGCCGGTTAATCATGACAACTTCATCGAATATCTCATCGTAATCCAGGTTGCGTTTGCGATCCATATAACCCGTTGCACAAAATTTACAACTCAAAGAACAGCCTATCTGGGAGGAAATGCAGGCCGTTTTACGTTCGTCTGTAGGTATGAGAACACCCTCCACCAGGTGGCCGTCAAAAGTTCTAAAACGATTTTTGATGGTTCCGTCCGCGCTGTATTGCGTGGCATCAAGCGTCAATGCAGGAAACGAAAAATTTTCGGCCAATTGGTTGCGCAATTCTTTGCTCAGGTTGGTCATCTCTTCAAAGTTCCGGGCATGTTTTTGCCATAGCCATTCGTATACCTGCCTTGCCCTGAACTTCTTATCACCGAGGCTTTCAAAATACTGCTCCAGCTCAGCTATACCGAGGTGCCGGATATTCTTTTTTTCAAACTTCATGAGCCTGCAAAGATACCCATAACTCCTATATT
The DNA here is from genome assembly GCA_003135585.1 of Chitinophagaceae bacterium. GTDB lineage: Bacteria > Bacteroidota > Bacteroidia > Chitinophagales > Chitinophagaceae > Puia. The sequence goes on along the minus strand of PLCH01000022.1, from coordinate 444 downwards.
TTTCATTCACATTATCTTGCACTTTTTTTACAATTAAATTGTAAATATGAAATCAGCTTATGTCATTGATGCTGTTCGCACACCAGTGGGCAAATATGCGGGTGCTTTGAGCGGGATTCGGCCCGATGATTTATTGGCGCATGTGATCAAATCATTACTCAAACGCAATCCCGGCATCGATGTGAATGCAATTGAAGACCTGCTGGCAGGTGATGCCAATCAGGCGGGTGAGGACAACCGCAATGTTGCAAGGATGGCGGCTTTGCTTGCGGGATTGCCTTATACGGTAGCCGGCAATACCGTGAACAGGTTGTGCGCTTCCGGGTTGCAGGCCATCATGGATGCAGCAAGGGCTATCATGTGCGGGGAAGGGGAACTATATTTTGCCGGTGGCGTGGAAAGTATGACCAGAGCACCGTTCGTGTTCGGAAAGTCCTCCCATTC
>PLCH01000347.1 GCA_003135585.1 Chitinophagaceae bacterium | reverse complement strand
CACCAAGCTGGAACCTTCTTCTACCGCCCGTAAGGATAACAGGATATCCAATAGCGAGAACTTTCTTGTAGGTCAGGCGCCTGCTGCAAAGGAATTGTATAAACAAATTGAGCTGGTAGCCCCTACCAACTATAGTGTAATTCTATATGGCGAGAGCGGTACGGGTAAAGAGGTCATCGCCAGGACTATCCACGCCAGCAGTTACCGCAAAGATAAACCCTNNGCGGGGAGCGAATTGTTTGGTCATATAAAAGGAGCTTTTACGGGAGCATTAAGCGATAAAGAAGGGCATTTCGAACTGGCCAATGGAGGCACTCTATTCCTGGATGAAGTGGCTAACCTTTCTTATGAAATACAGGCCGCTTTATTAAGGGTGATACAGGAAAGAAAATTCAAGCGCGTGGGAGGAACCAAGGAAATGGAAGTGGATATAAGAATCATAGTCGCTTCCAACGAAAACCTTCAGGAGGCTTATCGAAAAGGGAAATTCCGGGAAGACCTTTTTCACCGGTTCAATGAATTCTCCGTAGTCCTCCCTCCCTTACGGAACCGAAAGGAAGATATCCCCCTGTTTGCCGAATTCTTTCTGGCCAAGGCAAACGAAGAGCTCAATAAAAAAGTAGAAGGTTTTGACGATACAGTGATGGAAACCTTCCTGGCCTATTCCTGGCCAGGTAATTTAAGGGAGTTCCGCAATGTTATCAGGAGATCTGCGCTTCTTTCTGCTTCGGGTATTATCAACACAAAAGTATTGCCCCGGGAAATCGCCGATTCAGACACTTATACACATTCCGTCGAATCATTTGTAATGAATAATCACCCGGTGGTGAATAAGGATATGGATCTGAAAAATGCGGCCGCCCGGGCAGAGTATGATACCATCATGAACGTATTGAAACAGGTAAATTTTAATAAATCCCGTGCAGCAGAAATATTAAAAATTGACAGGAAGACGCTTTATAACAAAATCAAAAGCTTCGAAACGCAATAATCTTCCTGTGGAATAGTTTCTACACTCCCCAATACCTATCCTTCCAGTCGAAAGGATAAAAAATACAAACCCTTTACCAGCACAGCTTTGCGATGCAGGGACGACTGGTATGTGTTTTGAATTATCATATGCATTAAACAACCAGCGTAATGATAAAACCATCAGAAATGACCACCTTAAGCCAGGTGCTCGAAAAATTGCGTTTAAAAAGACAGGACAATGAATTCCTTTTGACTGAAAACGGATTCAGTGTTGGAAATGGAAAATTTTATACTCCCCAGGAGCTTAAGGTTATAAGGACATTCCGGTTTGAAGGGGACTCAGATCCTTCCGATTCTTCTGTGCTCTACCTGATAGAGGCTAAGGACGGCCTTATAGGATATAGTATTGATTCATACGGCGCGTTCAGCAATCATGATGATGTGAACTATGACGAATTCATTCGAAAAATTCCAACGGAGCAAAGGGACGAGCAATTGATATTTTAATAACCCTTACCCTCATATACATATCATCATTGTACAGTAACCATTGAATGGTGCATGGTCATCAAATTCAATGGTTTTCTTATTTATCATAAATTTGTAAAAAACATTTCATGAACAAGATTTCTTGCTCTATTTTTTTCTGCCTCCTGATCCTAAATGCCAGTTGTTATAGCCAAACGAATACATCCTTACAGCCACTGGATTTTCAAAAAAAAGCCGCAGAGACGAATGCCCAGTTATTGGATGCCCGCACCCCGGCTGAATATGGAAGCGGCCATATAGTACATTCCCTTCTTGCCGACTGGAATAACCCCGCTCAATTTAAAGAACGGCTGGATTACCTGCAGAAAAATGCTCCCGTCTATGTTTATTGCCTGAGCGGTGGCAGGAGCGCGGAAGCCGCAGAATGGATGCGCAAAAATGGTTTCACTGCCGTGTATGAATTGAAAGGAGGTCTTCGCGCGTGGAAAATGGGCTCGATGCCTTTGGAAGCCGTTGCCGATGTGAAGCAAATCACCCCGGAGGCCTACCAAGAGCTCATTGGGGTACAGGGCCTGGTATTGGTCGATTTTGGTGCCGAGTGGTGCCCTCCCTGCAGGAAAATGCAGCCGGTTATTGATCAATTGCAGAAAGACAGGGGTTCTGATTTGAGAATAGTAAAGATGGACGCCGGTGTTCAAATTAACCTGATGAAAGTTTTACATATTGAAGGAATTCCCAGTTTTGTAATTTATAAAACNNGGGCTTGGTTGAATTGGCGGAATTCAAAAAAGGAATTTCCAGTCTTTAACCTGAATCAATCCGGATGAAATTTATTATTTTTCTGTTGGTTATGGTGTCAGGCTACCCTGCCGGGGCCCAAATTATTCAAATTCTTACAAGCGATCGCAAAACAAGCCTCCGTGGATTAAGTGGCCCCAGCGATAAAGTGATATGGGTAAGCGGAAGCAATGGTACCGTAGGAAAATCTGTCGACAGCGGAAAGAACTGGGAATGGGTAACTGTAAAAAATTATGAAAAAAGGGATTTTAGGGATATAGAGGCTTTTGATGAAAGAACAGCCGTCATCATGGCCGTCGGTGAACCTGCCAATATTCTTAAAACCAGTGATGGCGGCAAAACATGGAAACTTGTTTTTTGTGATTCTGCCAAAGGAATGTTCCTGGATGCCCTGGATTTCCTAAATAACAACAG
>PLCH01000096.1 GCA_003135585.1 Chitinophagaceae bacterium | reverse complement strand
TTTCCATTTGATAAATAGATTTTAAGTGTATAAGTCCTACCTACCAACCCTACAAAATTGGAGTCGGAACTTAAGTAAGTACCGTTAGCCGACCGGATGCAGGTAGTGGAATCTCCAAGATCATCTTCAATGGTCACCCTGGCATCGGTAATAAATTGTTGTTTATTAGGATCGGTACCACCCTGATAAGTACTCGTAAACTTCCCTGAATAGCTCAGGTTAATGCTGTAAGGCGGTGGATCGGTTGTGACCCATCCTTCTACAACAAGAATAGGCGGAACGCTGCGGATGGGGGGATTCACGGTTCGGATACAGGAAAAATGAAGAAGCAAAATCGATCCGGAAATATAAGTAGCAATCGTTTTCATCATTTGATTTAGAAATAAAAGGTTAGGGTCATGGACGGAACAATGGTTCCCAGGACAGATAACTCATAAGCATCAAGCACACCACCATTTCTTTGAAAATAAATTGAATATGGATTTTTTCTTGCATACACATTATANNTGGAACTCCTGGAATCGTGGGAAAAAGAAATATCCAGCCGGTTATAATCAGGCAGCCTGTCGGCATTGCGAGCTGAGTAATTGGTGACGATGGTATTGTTAATTACATAGGTTCCGTCGGGATAAGTGGCTGGTCTGCCAGTAATATAGACAAAAGTCCAACCAATAGTCCATCCCTGCCCCGTCTGAATACCACCCGTAAGACTTAGGTTAAAAGGCCTGTCATAATTCGATGGGTAATATGCCCCGCCGTTCACCTGTTCGCTGGCATAGGGCGAAACATCAGCGATCAAGGATCTGGACCAGGTATAGGCCAGCTGGCCCGTTACTTTTCCCTTTGGCTTCCTGATATTCAATTCCAAACCATAGGATTTTCCTTTAGCAGAAAGTAAGTCAGCATCCAGATAGGGGTTCATTGACAGCTGGGCGCTGTTCTTATAATCGATCAGGTTTTGAGTTGTTTTATAAAAACCTTCCAGGGACGTTTCTATAGCATCATTGCGGAAATTTCTGAAGATACCCGCTGCGAACTGGTCTGCAATGGCCGGTTTAATAAGGGGATCGGCAAGTTTCCAATAATCGACAGGAGTTATGGCAATCGTATTTGAAATCAGCTGCAGGTATTGGCGGGTTTTGCTGTAGCTGAGTTTGACAGAAGTGGCATCATCCAATCCGATCTTTAGGATTGCCCTGGGTTCCCAGCCCTGATAGCTCTGTATCGTTTTTCCTTTGGGGTATTGGATGCTGTCCGCAATGGTTTCTTTCGAAGAGGGTACCCCCGGAGTGTACTGGTAGATCGTATGCGGTCCCCGGTAAAAGAATGCAGAGTTTCTGATTCCGGTTTCAAGTGATATGAAACTCGTAATATCAAATCGGGCCAGGATGTACCCGGCCATTTCATCCCCCAATTCCTTCTGCAAGTTCATTGGGTTGATCTGGGAAGAAGCTTGTGTCGGTTTCAATTCACCTGCGCTGACACCATACCGTAAGAAATCGTATCCTCCCTCCAGGTAAAGCTTGTCGAAGGCCTGAAAATGCAGGCTGGTCTTGGCCTCCTCGGTTTGAACTAAATTTCGGAGCCGGAATTGATAATTAGGTTGCAGCCCGTTGATATCCGAAGCATAATAGGTGGAATTGCCACTGTAATACCAACTCAATTTCTTATTCAGATCCACTCTGCCGTTCAAAGCGAGTATATTCGTTTGCCACCCATAACTGGTATCACCGGCAAATTTAAAATTATCATAGCTCCGGTAAACTGAAACGGCAACCTGGTTATGGCTGTTGAATTTGTAAACCAGCTTTGCCACGACATCGTAAAAAAAGGCATTGCTTGCACTGACCGAACCGGGCAATTGGTTCATGATGAGTTTTGGGTAAGCGATCCGGCCGCCTGCCGAAAAGGTCAGCTTGGTGTTTTTGACCGGTCCTTCGGAAAAAAAATGGAAGCTCATCGGACTGACGCTGGCCATATAGTTGACCTTTTTTTCATTGCCGGGTCTGATATTGAGAGAAACCAGGGATGATAACCTACCTCCAAAGGAGGCGGGAATTGCTCCTTTATAAAGGGTAAAATCCTGTATGGCTTCGGGGCTGACGGTGGAATAGAAGCCCAACAGGTGGGAAGTATTGAAAAGGGGGGCCCCATCTATCAGGACCAGATTTTGGTCAACATTTCCACCACGAACGCTGAAGCCACCCGCACCTTCTCCTATAGTCGTAATCCCCGTTTGTAAAGTTAAAGCCTTAAGAATATCTGCTTCACCAAATACCAATGGAGTCTTTTTTAACTGGGCCAGGTTGATTACTACAGTACTCATTTTTGCATCTGAGACATTAGCATCTTTTTTCCTGGATTCTACTGTCACCTCCGGCAGTTCGGTAGGCAGCTTTTTTCTTAACTCGACCACGATGAAGCTTTTATCCAAAATAAAAACGGGTTGGGAAATAGTTTTATATCCCGTATTGCTAAACTCGAGCTCATAGCTATCCACATCCAAAGAGAATTTGAACAGCCCCCCTTCATCAGTGGAAGTACCTCTGTGGATGGACGGAATTGTAACGGATACACCGGAAAGAGGCGTTTTGGTATCGTGATCTATCACTTTCCCCGAAAGTTCAATCTTTTGTGATATTGCTGAAAAGGATACAACAAGAAAGATTGCCATATTCAATNNATTTCTAAAAACAAAGGTCTTTTCATTTGATCAGCTCCTTTCCGAAATCATTTGTTGTTCGCCAATCAAAATGAATATGATTGCCATAATTTTCATATCTAATCATTTGTTTCCAATTTCCATCCTTTAATAATTCGCTCCGCCCATTTCTTTGCTCCCTTATGTAAAAAAAATCTTTATCCTTTATAACAAAATTCTTCGCCGTAAATAATATCAATTGCATTTAAATTATTAAAGTATTTGAAGGGTCCCCAACCTTTGCCTTTGATGCCATAGGCTTTCATCAAAATGGAAATTAAGCCATTTCATTTTCTCAGGGTCTGGGGAGGAAATGAACTTTTGGGCCAATACCGAATAGGTTGGCTTAATATGCAAACTGATCTCTGTCTGGCTGGTTGAAGGAAAAAATAAAAAGCAAATACTCAGCGAAGCAATCGATAACCTTTTCATAAAGAATTTTCAAATTTATCCATTTCCCTTCATTTGGACACCTAAAATATCCTATTATTTTTTAACCTCATCCGTAATTATCAATTCAAAAACGCCTGAAATGACAACTCATATATCAACGCAGAAGGGATAAAATGCTGGAGGTCAAAAAAGATCCAAATGCAGTTCAATAAGGCCTTGTGTGATAAAGATTGGCACAACCATTTGGATTGACCGAATTTAAGAAAGACTGGCTTTAATCAGGAAAAATTGCTTCTTACATTTTTTAGGTGCCAATCCTAATAAGGCAAATTGGAAAGTATCAAAAGACTTGAGCATCCTGAAGACAAGCTCGGTTTTGTTGGCAAAGAGGTTTACCTGCATTGCCCCGCGAGTTATTGAATAGCTGGATTATCCAAATCATTTTTTTGAATAGGCTTACAGAGAAAGCGATTACCCGCGATTGGAAAACAATGATTTAATGGTAGGAATTCCGGAAAGCTGGCAATCCCTTTTCCTTATCGGGTAAAATTAAATGGAGGTCTAATTGGAAAGATATCCAGACGTCCCATCACTGTTTGACCAAAGTAGCCTGGATCTCACCGGCTGAATAGTTTTGGGTATGGATCATTGCATAAATCAGGCCTGCAGCGAGATCCGAGCCCTGAGGAGCGGTGAGAGTTGCTTTGCCTTGCAAATTACCCGATTTAGAAACTGGGAAGCCCGTCAAAGGGACAATGACAGGTCCGGCATCATGAAAATGCATGGCTACCGGATAACTAGTAAGTGAATTCCAGCTTATTGAGTAGGAAAGAACCNNTCCTGGGTTCCCGAGGCTCCGGAGGGCACAAAGTTTCCTGAATAATTTACAGGGAGGGTTAGAGAACTGCTGCCATTCGAGGACTTTTTACAGGTAACACCTAGAATAACGGTCAGAACCAGCGCAATCCTCAGAAACCGGTTCGCNNGTATGAAACTAAGCATTTTACCCGGTGGGGTCCTGGATAACTGGATATTTGACCTGACCGATATTCCTCTTAATCATCGAAACCTTCGAAGAATAATACGTAAAAATTTATAAACTGTTGCCAGGAGCAAGTAAATCCTAAAACTAATTTTCTTCCTGAGGTCCGTTTGACCATAAAGGACCCAGTTTGCTTCGGTGTCTAAGGATGGCCTTTCTCGGGCTAAGCCCGGTAGGAGGGCGATTTCAGGCTGGGCAAAGCAATCTGAAAGGCTTCAATACCGGGAGAGGCTAAAGGGTTTGAGCCAGCAGTCGAAAAGTTTTTATTTTTTCTTCGATGATTTCTTCAACAATTAGCCGCAAAGACATAAGTTCCTGCAGAATTTGGATTATGAAATTGGTGATCGCATCTTTTTATTACTTATTATTTGTGGCTTTGAGGATTATGGCTTATAGGAAATAACACCAATTCCAAGCATTTTATCATTGGTGCCTGACACAAATCCTTTGGAATAAATACTCATAATGCTTTGGCTCTGGATGAATAATCCTCCTTCCAGCAAAATATCAGCTGTTCCTGCAACGGTCGCGAGAAAGTAATATGGCCCTGTCTTGATTTTGGAAAAGGATTCGGCTTTCACAAGAGAGTTGTAATCATTTGGTAAATAACTGCAATCCGAAAAAAGTTTGTATCCGTAATATCCTGCATTAGGGAAAGCCCAAATGTCCATGGGAGGGGCGTCCGGAGACAGGTTTAAAAATCTGATCTGGCCGTTTGTGGAATCGGTTTCTCCTACATTGTCCTGCAATAACACTGCCTGCAGCTGGCCGTGACTGACAGTGTCAGTAATAAAAAGAGAATAATTGGTATAGGGTCGAAAATATCTATTGAGTGAAACAAACAAATTGTTTGTAAAAGGTGCTCCTAAATTCAATTGCTGGTAACCGGAAGGAATATTTATGTAGGGAATCTTTTTTATGACTGGATAAATTGGATTATTGTTATTTGTATAAATACCAAAGGTGGTTGCCCCATAGGATAGAGGAGAATCTGGGAAAGATATTTTTTGATTGCCTAGATAGAGAAGAAGACTCGGTATGACTGGGGAAGCATTCGTAATAGAAATAAAGGAGGAATCAGATATACGATTTTGGTTAATAATTTTTACTTCTTTCTTACAGGAGGAAATAAAATGNNCTTTCACTTTTGTCATAAAAAGCCGCTAATAAAAGAATGAGTAAGTTACAAAAAATATTTGTGTCCTTTCCGGGAGCTCATCCCATTTTTTGTTTTTAAAACACCCGCTCATTAACATAAATTGCTGCAGGCTGTTGCAGCATTAATTTGTTTATTCGTGTCTTATTGCCTGTTGTCAATGTTAAATTC
>PLCH01000121.1 GCA_003135585.1 Chitinophagaceae bacterium | reverse complement strand
GAATTACGCCTGCATTATTTTTAAAATTTTTTCTGATATAGGTTAAAATCAGGGCGATATCCTTATCCTTTAAGAAACTTTGTGGCGGCATTGCCCCATTAAATCCAACACTATTTACTTCAATAGGGCCGGAGAGACCCTTAAACATAATACTAATCAGTTTCTCGTTATCTCCCTGCACCCACGTGGAGTTTTCNNGGTACCATCTCCTTTACCATTTCCCTGGTGACAAATTGCACAATAGGTAGCGTAAAGCTTTGCATCTGCGGTTAGTTCCGCTCTGTTAAGATTATCATTAATTTCATCCGGTGTTTTTATGTTTGGCTGAGTTTCCTTGCGTTTTTCCATTTGGGCTAATTGAGCCAAACCAAATTTTTTCTTATCTCCCTTATACATGATCCGCCAGATTTTACCCTTTTCACTATCAGAAATATACAGGGAACCATCTGGCCCCATTGCAATACCCATAGGCCGGTGAACTGCATCACTGGTATTAACAATGGTATCTACACCTGCAAAACCGTCGGCAAAAACTTCCCAAGGTCCTGAAGGGGCTCCATTTTTAAAAGGCACAAAACAAACAAAGTATCCTGCTTGAGGATAAGATCCACGGATTGTAGAGCCATGAAAAGCAATAAAGGCACCATTTTTATATCGATCCGGAAATTGATTCCCAGTATAGAAGAATAGATCGTTTGGCGCAAAATGGCCCGGGAAGCCAATCAGCGGTTGAGCATACTCTTTACCATTTCCTTCTTTTTTACCATCACCTCCGTATTCCGGATTCAATAGCAATTTACCTTGCATTTGATCATAATAATAATAAGGCCAGCCTGCATTTGTTCCTTCCTTAATTATTAAAAACTCTTCTGAAGGCAGCATAGCGTTTTGCCAGGGACTAAAATATTGGGGTGTACCAAATCCATCCCTTCCATGCTGAACGACATATAAGGTATTATCAGAAGTATTCCAGTCCATAGCCACAACACTTCTGATACCGGTTGCGTACATGGTTCCATCTTTTATAGTCTGATCCAATTTACTATCGCTAAATTTCCATATACCTGCATGTTCTTCAAGTTGAAGGCAAGGATACTGGCCCGGGGAACCTGGCTCACGGTCCTTCACCTGGCATACATCACTTGGCGCTCCAAAAGGAACATACATATTGCCGTTATTATCAAAAGCTAATGGTTTAGCAATATGTTGATATCCATATATACCGTTTTTATAGTCATCTTTAAGGATCAGTTCTGACTTGCCTTCAGGTATTAATTTTCCGGGAGTTAATTTAGTTCTGTAAACCTCTCCCGCGGTACTAAAATATAAATATCCCTTATGTATCCTCATGGCAGTTCCATAATCCCCCTCATCGGTATAGTCTCCGAAGTATTGAACAATATTGGCCTTGCCATCATTATCGGTATCCCTGAGGGCAACGCTTCCCTTTTTAGATATCGGAGCTCTTAACTNNGGTAAGAAAAGCCCTCCGTTATCAGGATCTCCCGGAGGCAGTCCTCCTATTAGCCCTTTACATTTTATAATGCTAATGGTAATGATAAAGGCCAACCCCAACATAGTAAGTAGTTTGGCTCGTGGGGTAACCTTAGAAAGGAATCTACGAAACATTTTCATTTTTAATGAATTGAACTTTTAAAATATTTTTAAATTAATCTGCATATTCCCTATAATTTTTTATTGATTTTCCAGATGAAAGCAGCATTTTTTAGTAATGGATTTATAGAATAATTAATTTAAGCCGCATAGGCAGTAAGTTCTTTGAATGTCTGTGTTTTCATTTGAACCACTCGTAGCATAATCAATGCGATTTTTACGACTTTTTCTTAAAACGATCCGGAATAGTAAACTCATATCCTTTTGGCGGCCATGGACCAAGACTCTGTCCTGTTGCCCGAGTGTTGGTCGGCCGAATTGATTCATAACCCTTTACGTTATACACTATGTTTAAAAATGGTGTCTTCTTTATTTCTCCCTCAACGGTTGACCCAATCGCCATATCAATAACACAACTGGTCAGTAAATTTCGTTCGATAGGGACCGGTGGCTTGCCAGTCACCATTAACTTCTCAATATTAAGATCCAGGTAGCTGAAGGCAGCATAAACGGGGGTAGTCTGATCATATACGAATTCGGTAGCTACCATTTTACCGCCAGCTTTGGCAGCATAAGCCCAGCCTTGGTTNNACCGTCATTATAGTGTACTATTACTGCTAATGGCATTTTAACTAAATCCCGCATCGAACCAGTAGCCTTACTTTTAATTTTATCGCAGGCAGCATCTACCAATTCTTGGGAGATTTTCCCGGAATCCATCGCATCCCAGACATCTCTTCCCTTCAAACCCTCTACGCTGGCAACACCTGTTTCTCCACCTGCCCTGCGTTCAACCATACATTGTAGAATTTCTACAACATGGAAACCATATGCATCAAGGGTTGCATATCCTATTGCCACAGCTTCGGTAATTTTGGTGCCAATAGGATGCACAAGATTAGGATTACGCCACCAATAAGGGGCCGAAGATCCAGCCATCATCGGGACATTCAATTCCTTACCCCGGTTATAAACCCACATACTGTCCAGCCAGCTATAGGAAAAAGCTTTGTCCGTATAAAGCGGCACTGACTTATTAGACGCATCAAACACCCTGAAAATCTGCTCTAACGTATTCATTCGCGGATACATTTTTTCTCCCAGGCGGTTATACTGATAATCACCATGCTCACCAACATAAATAACACCATCAACAGCCAGCTTATCACCTCCCAGCGTTAAGGCGTCAGCAATGGTGGGATAAAGTACACAACCATTCATTTCCGCAATCCGTGCACCAGTATCGTTGTCGCCAATCTGGGCGATATACATCGATACAATCTTTATATCAGGTTTCACCATCCCATCGTCGGTAGGTATGCCAATGAAAAGCCTGGTGCAAATCACATCAGGATGCGAGCCATTCCAATACGTATTACAAATT
>PLCH01000521.1 GCA_003135585.1 Chitinophagaceae bacterium | reverse complement strand
ACCTACGCGTATGCCACCATGGGGGAACTGGTTGCCTGGGTCATCGGCTGGGCCCTGATACTCGAATATGCACTGGGCGCCGCCACGGTTTCCATATCCTGGAGTGAATACCTGAATAACCTCATAGGAGGCAAAATACCTTTTGAATGGTGTCATTCTCCCTTTCAATCGAAGCTGATTGCCACCCTGGATAGCAATAATATCCCACACGAAGTTCTGCACCACGGCATCATCAACCTGCCAGCTCTCGCGATACTGATGGCGATCACTTTATTGCTGATCAAAGGAATGCAGGAATCAGCTGTGGTCAACGGCATTATCGTATTCATCAAGGTGTCGATTGTAATTGTATTCATTATTATAGGATGGCATTTCATAAACGGAGCCAACCATACGCCCTATCTTATACCGGCCGATGCAAAACCCGCGATGCAGCCAGATGGCACAGAATATTCCTACCTGCCCTTCCTGAACCATGGCTGGGGAGGAGTTCTAAGGGGGGCAGCCATTGTATTTTTCGCGTTTATTGGGTTTGATGCCGTATCCTCTGCGGCGCAGGAAGCTAAAAATCCAAAGAAAGACATGCCGATTGGTATTTTGGGATCACTGGCCATCTGCACCATATTATATATCCTGTTCTCTTACGTCCTGACCGGTGTAGCCCCTTTTACTGATTTTATTAAGGCTGGTAAGGAAGCTTCCGTTTCCTACGCAATTGAGACATATATGCCGGGATACCACTGGCTTTCAATCCTGGTAACCATAGCCATCCTGATGGGCTTTTCCTCCGTGATCCTTGTCATGTTGATGGGGCAGAGCCGGGTATTCTATACCATGTCTTCTGATGGGCTATTGCCTAAAGTTTTTTCAGATTTGCATCCCAAATTCCGGACTCCTTATAAAAGCAACCTCATACTCTTCGTTTTTGTTGGCCTCTTTGCCGGTTTTGTTCCCGGCAGTGTGGCCGGTGACCTGACTTCGATCGGAACCCTACTGGCCTTTGTGCTGGTTTGTGCGGGCATAATCATCCTGCGAAAAAAAGATCCGGCGCTACACAGGCCTTTTAAAACTCCCCTGGTACCCCTGGTTCCCATACTGGGCATAGTTGTTTGCTCGGCTATGATTTTCAGCCTGTGGGGCACCACCTTATTAAGCGCATTTATCTGGATGCTCATCGGTCTAATGATATATTTCGGGTATAGCAAGAATCAGAGCAAACTGAAAGCCTGATAACCAAAATCATCAACATAGAACCGGCCTTGTATTAGGACGGTTTTTCTATTTTTGCCTTTGCCGGAAACCCTCCAAACACTAACTTTGCGGTCCCTTTCGGGCAATCTCCAATATCGTAAATCTAAAATTCTAATTTTTTTATGGGTCGCATATTCGAAGTACGGAAATCAACCATGTTTGCCCGTTGGGACAGGATGGCCAAGCAGTTTTCAAGAATCGGAAAAGAAATTGCGATTGCGGTCAAANNATCCCGCACTGCGCAGGTGTTTCCAGAATGCCAAAAGCGTGAATATGCCCAAAGACCGCGTGGAAGCCGCCGTTAAAAGGGCCATGGGAAAGGAAATGGCGAATTATGAAGAACTCCTATATGAGGGGTATGGTCCTCACGGGGTAGCCATCCTGGTAGAAACAGCCACTGATAATCCGACCAGAACGGTCGCCAATATCCGGGCGCATTTTAATAAAGGAAATGGAAACCTGGGCAACAGCGGCAGCGTGAGTTTTCAGTTTAGGAAAATGGGAACATTTAAATTGAAGCCGGAAGGGAGAAGCCCCGATGAGCTCGAACTGGAACTGATTGATTTCGGGCTGGAAGAAATGGGAGAATCAACGGGGGAAAACAATGAGCCGGTATTGGTTCTTCGTACCGCCTTCAATGATTTTGGTATTATGCAAAAAGCACTGGAAGAAAAAAATATCATCCCGATCAGTGCAGAGTCGGAATGGATTCCCATTAACACCGTTGATTTGCCCGAGAGCCAGGCGCAGGAAGTGCTAAAACTAGTTGATAAATTAGAGGAGGACGAGGATGTACAGAAAGTATTTAATAATCTGCTGTGAAACTTCAGGGCTGATTAATTGTTATATAGTATTGCCGGCGGTTTTTTGCCGGAAGTTTTTCTCAAACCGTGAATATTCCCACCGATAAAAATATTGTGCTTTTTGATGGCATTTGCAATCTTTGTAATGCAAGTGTGCGATTCATAATTAAACGGGACAGGAAAAATCTTTTTTATTTCGCCTCGCTTCAGGGAGTGGCGGGCCAGGAGCTTTTAAGAAATTTCGACATGGAAACGGACCAGTTTAATTCATTCGTGCTGATTGAAAAAAATAAAATATTCACCCGTTCGGAAGCAGTGTTGAGGGTATTAAAAATTTTAGGAAGAGGTTGGAAATTTTTATATGCCTTTATCATTTTACCCAAATTCATCCGGGACGGTATCTACAACCTTGTGTCAAAAAACCGGTACAAATGGTTTGGAAAAAAACAGGAATGTCCGCTGCCCAGTCCGGAATGGAAAGCAAAATTTCTGGACTAGGGGGGCACTAGCATTCCGGAGGGTTGCATTATTCCGCCATCATTTCCTTCACGACATCAATTATTTCTTCTGCATTCGGTTTACTGAAATAATCACCATCACTGGCGTATGCCGGCCGGTGGGCTTTTCCTGTAATGGTCCGGGGACTTGTATCCAGCCATTTATAACCGCCCTGTTCTTCCATCACGATATTGAACATATATCCGGTTGCCCCGCCGGGAACATCTTCATCGACAA
>PLCH01000488.1 GCA_003135585.1 Chitinophagaceae bacterium | reverse complement strand
GTGCTGATGCAGGTTCTATAAAAGTAGTTACCACAACGATGGATATGAAAAGCATTGCCGAAATGATCGGCGGTAATAAAGTTTCTGTACAATCAATAGCAACAGGTTATCAAAATCCACACTTCGTTGATCCGAAGCCGAGTTATATAATCAGCCTTTCAAATGCAGATCTTTTTGTAACGGTAGGGCTTGACCTGGAAACCGGATGGTCACCTCAGTTACTTTCAAGCGCAAGAAATTCCAAAATTCAAAAAGGTTCACCAGGTTATGTAGATGCATCAGAAGGGGTGGCTCTGTTACAGGTTCCTTCTTCTGTTAACAGGGGTGAAGGCGATATTCATATTTATGGAAATCCGCACTACTGGCTGGATCCATTGAATGGAAAAGTTATAGCCAGAAATATTGCCAATGGTTTGGAAAAGATCGATCCTTCTAACAGAACATTTTATGAAGCGAATCTTGAAACATTTTTCGTAAAGATCGATATGAAATTAAAAGAATGGTCAGCTGAATTGGCGCCTTTTAAAGGAAGTAAAATTATTGCCTATCACAATGAGTGGGTTTATTTTGAAAAAAGGTTTGGTTTGGAGATAGTTGACTTTCTGGAGCCCAAACCGGGCATTCCGCCATCTCCCTCTCAATTAGTGAAAGTGATAAAAGAGGTAACAGCCAATAAAATAAAAATCATCATTTCATCACCCTATTTTACTTCCTCATCATCCGATGTGGTTTCAAAGCAAACCGGAGTAAAGGTATTAACGCTTGCCACTTCAACTGGTGCATTTGGCAACATCAAAAATTATTTTGACCTGTTTGATTATGACGTTGCCCAGTTAGTGGCTGCACTTAAATAATGATATCATTCACTAATTTGAATTAGTATATAAAACTGTTTATTATGTTTGAAATGTTTCAGTTACCGTTCATGGTGCAAGCCTTTGCAGCAGCGGTTATTACCGGAATCCTGCTGTCATATTTAGGTGTTCATGTTGTGGGCAGAGGAATTGTTTTTGTTGATCTTGCACTTGGACAGATTTCTTCATTAGGTGTTGCTTTTGCAGTTTTTATTGGTACGGGACTTACCTCTATTCCGTTGATATTTACTTTATCGGGTGCCTTACTCATGTCATTTATTAATATCAGGGATAAGCGGCTAAAGCAGGAAGCTATCATTGGAATATTATATGCTTTTACATCAGCACTTACGGTATTGTTAATCTCAAAAACTGCTCATGGAGATTCTGACATACAGGAAGTGCTTTTTGGTAATATTTTATCTGTAAGCCGGCAGCAGACCATGGCGATTGGAATTGTATCCGGCGCTATTCTTCTGGTTCAATTAATTTTTTTCAGGAAATTCCTCTCTTTGACTCAATCATTTGAAAATGGCGTAAATCATCTTATAGGCATATTTAATATATGGAATTTCATTTTTTATATTTCCATCGGTTTGGCTATAGTTTTTGCGGTTAGGGTCAATGGAGTAATTCCTGTTTTTTCATATCTTATTATTCCGGCAGTATCGGCTATTATGGTTACTAAAAACAAGAAGGCTGTTCTAATAATCGCTATGCTCATCAGCATACTGGGAGGTTTTTTTGGGTTAAACTTTTCCTTCCATTACGATTTTCCTGCTGGTTCATCCATTGTAGTAGTTCTTGGTGGCATTTTTATACTGGCAGCTGTTTACAAGTTTATCAGAGGCATCACCAATAAAAAACAAATAAGCAATATGCAATAACAACAGAAACAGTTTCGCCACCGCCGTACCGGCATTATGTATATTGGGCTTGTCAAAATATCACCAACGACACAAGCCGGACCTGGGAGAGAGCCACACAAGAGTACCCAATAAAATGACCAGGGCATAGGTATGATAAGGTATGTGGGCGCAGGGTATGAGATAAAGAAGGAGAATGCTAAAGAACAAGGGCTGGATTTGAATTCGAAGTTCCAATCCTGAGCGATTCGAAAGGTGTAGATTGCGCATATCAGACTAAATCTTATATCAGATTCGTCATTCACATATTTTACATACCGTTTAAAATCCTCTATGTTTCTTTCCTTATAGGGGTGAATAGAAATGCTTTTTTCGGAGGATTTTTTATATTTTTACAACTTCAGAGTTAATTATTATAAGCTCTTGGGAAAGGGATAAATTCGGGCACCCGAATTATTTCCGAGCTACAAACTATTAAAGGACAAGTATTTCGACAACAGGTTCCGGGCCCGTCCGGTCCGCTGGAAGATAAATCAAATCTTAGTAAGCCCGCTTCAAACACAATACAGATGCGGGTTTTCAATTTACAGCCCACCAAATTACAACAAATCATTTCAATCATTAAGGTAGCAATTCGGTTAGCAGATACCGACCTATATTTTTGCTAACCGAATGATCAGGAAACTTTTTACTGTAAAGGCTTTCAGCGGTTTGACCTACCAGGTTAAAGAGCTTCAAAACGCATCATTCTGTCATCTAAAAAATGGAAAAATGTATGATTACGAAGCAAAGTTTTTCAATTTTAATCTGGCCCGTTAAATACAGAATGAAAAATGGTAAGGTCCCTCTTTCAGTGCGGATCACCATCAATGGACAACGGGCTGAAATAGCCGCTCACCGGGAAGTCGCTCCTACCTTATGGGATTCCAATGCGCAGCGGGTGAAAGGAAATACAGAGGAAGCAAAGGCCATCAATGCCCACTTAGAAACGATCAAAGGATCCTTACGCCTTCAAGAAAGCCGTTTGATTGCATTAGGGAAAACAATTACGGCAGAGCTTCTAAAAAATGAGTTACTGGGTATTCGCCCAAACAGGAAGACCTTATGTGAAGTCTTTGAAATTCATCTTAAGAAATATAAGGAAAGGGTAAAGGCCGGCAATAAGGCGCTGGCAACGTTGGATAAGTACGGGTATACATTCACAAAGATTAAGGCATTTTTGAAGTATCACTACAAAGTATCTGACCTGTTCCTGGAAGATATTCAAAGATCCTTTGCTTATAACCTTGAACATTATTTATCCACCATAGAAAAGCTAGAGAATAATACAGTGATGAAATATATTCGGCAGATAAAGACGGTTCTTAAAATGGCTGTGGAAATGGGATGGTTGAATGCCGATCCCACGGCTGGGTACCGCCTGTCCTTTCACGAAAAGGAACCTTTGCGCTTGGAAATGGAGGAATTGAATAGACTGGCTTCAAAAGAAATTACTATCAATCGGTTGGCAGAAGCCAGGGATTGTTATGTATTCATGTCTTATACCG
>PLCH01000540.1 GCA_003135585.1 Chitinophagaceae bacterium | reverse complement strand
ATGAAAGATCAGTATGAACGGGAATTGCTACAGTCACAACTGGAAATACAGGAGTCCACCTTAAAAACGATCGCACAGGAACTTCACGATAATATCGGACAGGTGCTATCCGTAATAAAATTATGGATGGCTATTTTACCTGTTGAAAAGGAGCATCCGGCATTCGAGGGAATCCAAAATTCCAGGGAAATGCTCAACAAAGTCATATTTGATTTAGCCGACCTAACAAAAAGTCTCCACACGGACAGGATCACTGATATTGGCTTAACAGAAGCCATCCGCTTTGAACTGGATACGCTCCGCAAGACAGGTCTTGTGGACATAAAGTTCCTTGTTTCAGGAGAAGAAAAGCATTTTGGAGAAAAGAAATCCATCTTCTTATTCAGGATGTTCCAGGAGATGATCAATAATGTTCTGAAACATTCCCAGGCTTCGGAGGTAAAGGTTTCGGCTATCTATGCAGAGAATAATAATTTCATCTTAAAGGTGGCAGACAACGGAATAGGATTCAATGTTGAAAAAAAACAAAACAATGCCAATTCTTCCAGTGGTCTTGGTTTAAAAAGTATGCGGAACCGGGCTAGCCTGATCGGGGCAAAAATTGATATCCAAACCCAACCGGAAAAGGGAACAGTTATTATAGTAGAGTTACCTTTGGAGATCGAAGGTTCATAAAACTGAAATGGGATCTGCAAATAAAAGGATTCAAGTAGCTATAGCGGATGATCATTCACTCCTGCGCAAGGCCCTGGCTAAGCTGGTGGGTTCATTTGATAATTATGCAGTAATGTTTGAAGCGGATAATGGCAAAGAAATAAAAGCAAAGGTTTTACAGCACATTATCCCGGATGTGGTCTTATTGGATGTTAACATGCCTGATATGGATGGTTATGAAACAGTTCGATGGCTTTACAGCAATTATCCTCAGGTAAAGGTGTTGGCATTATCCATGTTCAGCGATGAAAAAACAATCATAAGGATGCTGCGTTTGGGAGCTAAAGGATATATCCTCAAAAATATCGATCCTGAAGAATTGAAGATTGCGCTGGATTCAGTTGTGCAGAAAAATTTCTATCTGTCGGAGTATATTTCCGGGAAAATAATAAGCGGCCTGAACAGGGATGTAGACAGGCCCGAGGAGGACGTGGTCCTGACAGAAAAAGAAAAGGAATTTCTAAGGCTCGTTTGTTCTGAAATGACCTATAAAGATATTTCGGTAAAAATGTTTGTGAGCCCACGGACTGTCGATGACTACCGCAACACGCTTTTTGAAAAACTGAAAGTAAAATCCCGCGTCGGACTGGTGATGTATGCGATGAAGAATGGATTAGCAGAGATGTAAAACCATCCATTCAATCAAGTAATTTATTGAGATAGGCAATCTGGCCCAGGTGATAAACAGTATGCTGAATCAATCCATGAAGAAGGAACCGGAAATTGTATTGCCTCCGACTCACGGTTTCCTCCAAAAGGGAATCCTCCTTTTTTTCCAGTAGGCTTATGACGCGTTTAAATACAGTTTCAAATTGAGCCATTCCATTTTCCCAGCTGTGGACGGAAGGATTGATCTCTATCCAATCCATCGAATCAAAAGAAGCCGGATCCACCTCCTGACCCTGATCCAGCCATTTTTCAATAAAGCTGGCCCAGGCGATCGTGTGATAGAGCAATTCTATCAATGAATGGGTATTTTCTTTGAGTCTCCTGTATACTTTTTTTTCATCGACCTCGGCAAGAATGGCATAGGCTGAACGGCCATACCAGGGCTCTCCGTTTATCAGCTCCTTCAGCATAGCATTAATATATTGTATTTCCTTATTCACCATTATTTACTCAGGTACATGCTCCTGTCTTTATATAACTGGCGGAAATACGGATCGCGGAGGTCTTTTATAAACCGGATGGCTTCACCCGTGGATTTCATTTCGGGTCCCAGTTCTTTGTTCACGCCTGGAAATTTGTCAAAACTGAATACAGGTTCCTTAATCGCGTACCCCTTCAGCTTTTTTTCGAATTTCAAATTTTTTAATTTTTCCTTTCCTAGCATGACCTTGGTTGCAATATTAAGGTAAGGGATCTGGTAGGCTTTTGCAATAAAAGGGGTCGTTCGGGAGGCCCTGGGGTTGGCCTCTATCACATAGACTTTTCCGTCTTTAATGGCAAACTGGATATTGATCAGTCCTATGATTTTTAATTGGAAGGCGATCTTGCGGGCATATTCTTCCATCGTTTCCACAACAAGGGGAGTCAGATTGAACTGAGGCAAAACAGCATTGCTGTCCCCGCTATGGATACCTGCTGGTTCAATATGTTCCATGACCCCCATGATATGAAAATCCTCGCCATCACAAATAGCATCAATTTCTGCTTCCTGACACCGGTCAAGAAAATGATCAACCAGTATTTTATTTCCTGGGATGTGCTTTAATAAACTGATAACCGCTTTTTCTACTTCATCATCATTGATGACAATCCTCATTCTCTGGCCGCCCAGAACATAACTTGGACGGACCAAAACTGGATAACCCACCCTGTTGGCTACGATCACGGCCTGGTCAACTGTAAAAGCCGTGCCATAAGAAGGATAAGGAATACCCAGGTCCTTGAGCATATCGCTAAACCGGCCCCGGTCTTCGGCAATATCCATGTCATCATAGGAAGTGCCAACGATAGGGATCCCTTTTTTATGTAAACGCTCTGCCAGCTTCAATGCCGTCTGGCCACCAAGCTGAACGATAACGCCTGCAGGCTTTTCATGCTCTATGATCTCCCAAAGATGCTCCCAGTAAACAGGCTCGAAGTACAACTTATCGGCCATATCAAAATCTGTAGAAACGGTTTCTGGATTGCAGTTGACCATAATGGATTCATAACCGCATTCCTTGATTGCCAGTAAACCGTGTACGCAGCAGTAATCAAATTCAATNNGTTGGGTCCGGAACCCAACACGATAATCTTTTTCTTATCACTCACCTTGCTTTCATTGGCAGTTGCCAACCCTCCCAAAAGGCGGTTTTCGGGATCCGGTGAACCCGGGGAAGTTTTAAATGGGGCCTCAAAAGTGGAATAGAAATAGGGAGTTTTGGCTTCAAACTCGGCACTGCAGGTATCCACCATCTTAAATACGCGGGTGATGCCGGCTGCCTTCCGCTTTTCATAAACCGCTTCCTC
>PLCH01000019.1 GCA_003135585.1 Chitinophagaceae bacterium | reverse complement strand
ACATTCCCAAGTTTGATAGGGCTTTCAAATGAAATATTGTCGACTGAAGCGGTCACTACCGGCGAATTGCAATGTTTGCCGGCAGAGAGGGCAGCTGCGATATCCATCCAGTACATCAGACGGCCTCCCATAAGATTGCCATGAACGTTGGTATCGTTTGGTAAAACCAATTCCGTCATGACGATGGTCGATTCCATAGCTTTCTTTGCTTTGATTGACATCATTCAAGATTTGTGCAAAGATAAACGGATCGTTCGGTTCAAAAGGGAAGGTATTTTAGATAGTTATCTTTTGTTGTGATGCTAAAAATTCATTGTCTGCATCGGCGCCGATCCCTGGAAGTTCCGGTATTTCCAGAAAATAGCCCCTGAACCGGACACCGTCTTTGACAGGGTCCGTCTTATGACCCAATAAGCTGGTATCCATATCGTAGAAAATAATATTGTCATATGCAAGGGCAAAATGTGCAAATGCAGTTAAGGCTATCCGGCTCTCCAGCATACCGCCCATCATGCAGGGAATACGGTGCTCTTTACAAACCGCATTGATCTTTATTGCCTCTAGGATTCCACCTGATTTGGCAAATTTGATATTCACGTAATCACAGGCCTCATCCTGAATCAAGCGGTTTGCATCGTGATGGTCAAATACACTCTCATCTGCCATAATCTTAATGGGAGAGAGTTTTCGCAACTCCGGCAGCCTGTGATCGTCCCAATAGCGCATGGGCTGTTCGCAGAATTGAATATTATAGGGATCCATCTTTTGTAAAGCATATACTGCCGTTTCAAAGTTCCATCCCTGATTGGCATCAATGCGCAAAGTGATTTCATTTCCCACTGCGCCCCGGATCTGCCTTACCCTTTCCACATCTTCTTTCCCATTTCTTCCCAATTTTATTTTTATCATTCGCACACCATTATTCTTAAATTCATTGGCTCTGCGGGCCATTTTGTCCGGGGTGTCGATCCCAATGGTAAGATCGGTTTCAATTTCCTTTTTTGTCCCCCCTAGGAAACGGTAAAGAGGTTCGTTCGCATGTTTTGAGGAGAGGTCATACAAGGCCATATCAAAAGCGCTTTTGATAGTGGGATTAAAAGCGATATAATGATCTAATTCCTCCATCCTTTCTTCGATAAGGGTGGCATCCTTTCCCTTCCAAAGAGAGGCAAAATCCTTTGCCAATTCAAAACAAGTTGCCTGGGTTTCGCCAACGATAAAGGGGAAGGCAGAACATTCGCCAACACCGAAAATTCCCGAGTCCACGTGAATGCGGATAAAAATATTTTGTGCATATTCCATGGTTCCGGTAGCAATGGTAAAAGGATGCATGGGGATACTGAATTTCCAGATATCCGTATGGGTAATAATCATATTCTAAGGTATAGAAACAAAAGAATATTCGTTTATTTTTGCTAACATTTGCACTTCTTATGAATGATATTCTGAAAGGCAGTATTTCCTTCGATAACACAGAGAATGCTTTTGCATACAAATCAAACAAAGAATTAAAAAGGGCATTTTTTCTTTTTTCAACTATGGGTTATCCAGTTCTGGTCAAGCTAGGCACGAGAATCACGCCATGGGCAATTCGCGCCGGGTTGCCGATAAAGGGTCTTATTCGTAAAACCATTGCTGGACAATTTGTGGGCGGAGAAACCCTGGAAGAAACGGCGGCGGTTGCAAAAATTCTGGGGAACTATCATGTCAAGGTGATTCTTGACTACGGCGTGGAAGGAGGTGATGAAGGGGAAGAAGGCTTCAGTCATGCCTGCGAAGAATTTATAAAAGTGATCCGGTATGCCTCCACGCAACCAAATATCCCTTTCATGAGCATTAAAGTGACTGGATTTGCCAGATTAAGCTTATTGGAGAAACTTGATGAATCGATGCGAAAGAATGAAGGCAGGTTGATAAAAAGATATGAACTGGCAGTTGNNCGCATGCAAAAAATTTGCGTGGAAGCGGCGGCGCTGAAAATTGGAGTGCTGGTGGATGCGGAAGAAAGTTGGATCCAGGATCCGGTGGACGCCCTTACCATCCTTGCGATGGATCAGTTCAACCACGAACAAATAGTGGTCTTCAACACGATACAATTGTACAGACATGACAGGTTGAAGTTCCTTAAAGACATGCACGAAGCAGCGTTAAGCAGAAATTTTATTCTCGGGGCCAAATTGGTGAGAGGGGCTTATATGCNNTGTCAAGGTTATCCTTCTCCCATTCAACCTGACAAAGAGTCGACCGACCGGGACTACAATCAAGCTGTTCGTTTTTGTATTGAGAACCTATCCCTTATTTCCCTTATAGTTGCCTCGCATAATGAATATAGTAATTTGTACGCAACCGAATTATTGATGGAAAGGGGTTTGCCGCTTGACCATGAGCATATTCATTTATCGCAGTTATATGGTATGAGTGACAACATAACTTTCAACCTCGCCAAAGCGGGTTGTGCAGTTAGTAAATATCTGCCATTCGGACCTATCAATGATGTGATACCTTACCTGATGCGCCGCGCTCAGGAAAATAGCTCTGTGAGCGGGCAAACCGGCAGGGAACTGGGCCTTATCAAAAAGGAATTATCGAGAAGGGGTTTATAAACGAAAAATTATAAATTTGTGCCTCGGTGAATCACTGCTTGTACGAAGGCGAATCGGATTAGAACTCACTAAAAGAAAAAAAGAGTTTTCGCCGAAACCAATAAATTGGACTGCTAGCTCAGCTGGTTTAGAGCATTACTTTGACAGAGTAGGGGTCACTGGTTCGAATCCAG
>PLCH01000133.1 GCA_003135585.1 Chitinophagaceae bacterium | reverse complement strand
CCCCGTGGATGCACGAAGTGCAACCAGGGAATTTCCATAAAGATTCTGACCCAGTCTTTCACCACCGTAGTAATCCGGGCTTGGACAACTAGTAGGAATAAAAACAAGGTCACGTCTGGCATCAGCTGAGATAATTGACCAGGCATTTGCCGCACCTGTTTTATGTGCTTTGGGTCCTGTCCAGGTTGACCAGGCTTTGTCGGTTGAATCCTTTGGGATCGGATCCCAGCTCCAACGCAGGGCACCAGAAATTACATCATAGGCCCTAACCGTTCCTTTTGTGTAATCAAAGCGCTGATTATCGCCCAGGGAGGATCCAACGACCAGGATGTTTCCAACAACGGCAGGAGGAGAAGTAACACTTATATCATAGCCAAGGCCCTCCTTCAGGTCAACCGTTCCTTCATGCCCGAATGAAGGAATCACTTTGCCAGATTTCGCATCCAGTGCAATCAGCCGGCCGTCAATCGTTGCAACAAAAATTCTTCTTGCTGATAAACTGTTTGCATTGTGATCGGATGCGGGCCAGGTAGAGACACCCCGAGATGTTATTTCTGAATAACCTTCCTGCAAATTTATCCTGGGGTCAAAAATCCATTTTTTTATTCCTGTACAGGGGNNGTGCTGAAATAAAGAACACCGTCAACCATGATCGGAGTCGCTTCAAAAGCCGCTTTTTCAATAACTTTTGTCCCTTCATAAGTTTTTAGCTCCCCCGTCTGATGCGTCCACGCCAGCTTGAGCCTTTTGACATTTTGGCTATTGATCTGGTTTAAGGAGGAATAACGGCTACCCCCTGCATCATTGCCATACGCTGGCCAGTCGGTATTGGGCTTTTGTTTTTTCGTTTTTTTTTCAGATTGGGCTTCCGCAGTGCAGAGTGCCAGTGCCGACAGGCTTGCAAAAAGCGTCAGGGTTTTTAAATTCATACCGGATGATTATTTTGGCCCAAATATATTNNATATATTACCGGCCATTCGTCTTCCATAATTATTTTGACCAATAGATTGAATCCGGTGACAGAAAGTTTTTAGTCTTTGTCATTTGCTTTGCCCGGACCCGGATTCACGAATGCCGCACGCCTCGGGGCGGGAACCGGGGAGTTCAAACCTTTGATTCCCTTCCATAATACTTCATTGAATTCCCTGTCGGGTACCCGGTCTTCTTTTGAAAAGTCAAATCCAGCCGATTTCCTGGCGAGCTCGTTCCAGGCAATATTTTTTTCGGTAAGGTCAACCATGGCGGGCAAGGATTGAAACGGTGTCTTGTCAGGGTTGGGAGCAAAACAACGCCACATGGGAGTCGCTGCCGCATCGTACTGGGTCATCGGCGGAATGCCCAGGATTAATTCGATGGTCCTTACCATGGAGGTGGTGGAATACATGGTATGATCTACAAAATGGCGTTTCACATAACCGCCTGCAATATACGCCGGGCTCCGGTGAGCGTCGACATGGTCGGGACCATTCTGGGCATCGTCTTCCAGTATAAACACAACACTTTCGTTCCACACGGGGCTGTGGCTGAGGTATTCAACAAATTCTCCGACCGCCAGATCGTTGTCCGCGACATGCGCGAAAGGCGTAGGTCTTCCTTTTGCCAGGCCTTCCGTATGATCGTTGATGATATGGAAGGTATTTAACCGGGGTAATGCATTGGCGGATAGCAGGGAGTCAAAATCTTTTTTCCATTGACTGACTCTCACGGTATCCCTTACTTTCTGATCCCAGGCTGTATAGGAAGCGCAAAAATGGCCCTCAAGTACCGGGATATTGGGTTTACCATCCTCCATAAATTCACCGTAGGTCCTGTAACTGACGCCTGCCCTTTTGCATTGATCCCATATAAACCCGTTTTTATTATTTGCAATGGCCCTTTTTCCTTCTCCGTCATAAATCCCGCCCCGGCCTCCATAACCGGTGGGCCAGGTCTTTTCAAGATAGTCGGTAGCGTAAGCTCCCAGGCTCCAGTTGTGTCCGTCGGAGCTTACTTCGCCATCGCAATAAAAATTATCAAGCAACACAAATTGCCGGGCAAGCGCATGCTGGTTGGGAGTTACCCTGCTTCCAAATAATACAAGACTGGAATCCCCGTTCCCATCTTTTACATCTCCCAGCACCTGGTCATAGGTCCTGTTCTCCTTGATAATATAAAATACATATTTGATGGGGGAAGACTCACCCACCTTCATGGGTATCGGGTTTCCCGGTTCGCCTGATGAAAGCAATTCCCTGGTTTTATTATACGGAGTATTCCGATATACCTGTTCAGAATAGGCTCCTAATAATTTTTCATCAGGCTCATCAAAAAAGCTGAGTTTTCCTTTGAATAGTCCCCCTATATATTGTACTTCCTGTTTTTTTATTTTTTCGCCTTTCTGATAAACGGCCGCGGTCTTTTTCCGGGTCGGGTTGGGTCCAAAGGGATTGGCCAGGGAAGTAAAACCCTTTCCATTGGCCACAAAAACTTTTTTTCCAACCACTTTCACTGCAGTGGGATACCATCCAACCGGAATGAATCCTTTTGACCGGCTCGAGCCGGGTATGCTTACATCAAATACCGCCAGGCAATTGTTGTCTGCATTGGCAACATATAAGATTTTTTCATCCTCGCTTAGCGCGAGGGCATTGGTGGTAGAACCGCTCGGTGAGTTTGGAAATAAAGCTGCGTTGAGTGTTTCAATTAATTTTCTTTTCTGTATGTCTATTACCGAAACCGAATTGTCATTTGCATTGGCTACAAAAAGCCAATGATCGTTTTTTGTTATACATATATCGTTGGGGTTGTCTCCCACGGGTATGGCAGCTGCAAATTGGAGGAGCCTGGTGTCGAATACCTGCAACTTGTCACTTCCCCAGCTGCTGATATACAATTCTTTTTTGTTATTCGAAAGAAGGCAGGTATATCCTTCTGCGCCCAAAGGAAATTGTTTTAAGATTCGCTTAGTTTTCAAATCTAGGATATAAAGAGAATTATTTTCCTTGGTAACGACATAGAGTAGTTGCCTTGCATCATCTATATCCAGCCCTGCCGGTGAAATTTTTATGGGCCATTTTTTGCCAAGAACAATGCTGTCACGCAGTATAAGATGATTGTTCTGGATTTCATATTTCAGTATCCAGTTGTCATTGCCGCCGGATGCGTAAAGAAATTTTTCATCCGAACTGAACTTTAATCCAAGCCAGGATTCCGGAATCACCTGTTCATCCAATATTTTTTTGTTGGTTGCATCTATGAGCTGGATGGATTGCGTGCTTTCGCCATTGTTGGTAACAGCCAGCCATTTTTTGGAAGAAGATACCGCAATATTCAGGGGTAAATCCCCCAAGGGCAGACTCTGGCCCGCGGGCGAAAGTGACCAGCCGTTCGGAAGCGTAATTCTTTTTCCCTGCTGTGAAAATAAAGGGCCGACATTTAATAGCAGGAAGCTATAGAGTAAAAACTTTTTCATACCTGTAACCTTGATTTTCTTAATTGAGCCACAAAAATATTGTATATCCGCAATAGCGGCACTTATTCAGAAATAATTAATGAGAAAATAATTCATGGAAATAATGTTTCCGCGATGGCCACGGATTCCGGCCTGCCGACATCCACTAATTTTGAACCGCTCCTGTCAATGCCCAGGATCTTTTCAGAACGGGCAAGATCAAGATAGACATCCACAATCGAGAATTTGCCTTCCTTTTTAATCAAGGAAAAAATCCTGGGTTCAATAATATGAACACCGCTAAATGCTTTTTGAATGGGAAACGAAACCTTTCTTGCCATTTTTTCCTCCCCGGTTTTGGTGTTTCTCCATCCGCACAATTCATTTTTTTCATCGAACAAAAAATACCTGGATGTTTCCCGGTCCGTAACGGCAAGGGTCGCCAGCGGCTTATGATCCTCGTGAAATGCGATCATTGTCGTCAGGTCCATATCAGTCAGTATGTCCGCATTTATCACAACAAAGGGACCATCGTAAAAATACCAGCCCGATTTTTTTAGGCCTCCGCCCGTCTCAAGGAGCTCTTCGGTTTCATCACTGACGGTTATCCTGCTGCCCCATCCTCTGTTCAGCGCAATGGCATCGGTGACCTGCTTGGCAAAATGATGGACGTTTACCATGACCTCTTTTATGTGGAATTGCTGCAGGTACTCGATATTTCTTTGCAGCAGGCTCTTACCATTCACCAGGGCGAGGGCCTTGGGATGCTTTTCTGTCCAAGGTTTGAAGCGGGTCCCCACCCCTGCTGCAAAAATCATCGCTTTCATAACACTTTTTATTTTGAATCCTTCCCCTTTTCCATCTAAATAATATTAACCACCCTCACAATACTATATTCTGAAGAAGCAGGCTCTTGCCCGGATAATCCGTGTTGAAATGCAGACCACGGCTTTCTTTGCGGAATTGCGCTCCTTTGACTATCAGGTAACCCACGGTAATAAGATTCCTCACTTCGCAAAGCTGTGGAGAAACCGCTGTTGTCTGGTACAGGGCTTCAATCTCTTCATGCAGCAGATCCAGGCGCTTCATTGCTCTTTCCAGGCGGGTATTGGTACGGACGATTCCGACATAGTCACTCATGAGAAGCTGTAGTTCTTTTATACTCTGG
This sequence comes from Chitinophagaceae bacterium, assembly GCA_003135585.1. GTDB lineage: Bacteria > Bacteroidota > Bacteroidia > Chitinophagales > Chitinophagaceae > Puia. The sequence continues at coordinate 13,072 of PLCH01000133.1, read as the reverse complement.
GTGATGAGGATCATTTCCCTGGGTTCTGTCGTACCCAGGGTATCCCAGTCGGGGATCCCTTCCTTAAAATCAATATTTTTTATCCTCTCTACACTGTCGACATAACAGCGCTGACCAAAGACCAAAGCCTCCAGCAGGGAGTTACTTGCCAGGCGGTTAGCCCCATGCAGGCCGGTGGATGCGCATTCGCCGCAGGCATACAGGTGATTGATCGAAGTTCTTCCCCATTCATCGGTTTTTATGCCTCCGCAGCTGTAATGCGCAGCCGGAGCGACAGGTATGAGGTTTTTTGTAATATCAATGCCAATGGATTTGCATTTTTCATAAATATTGGGGAAGTGATCTACGAATTTTTCCAAACCGAGATGACGGCAATCCAAAAAAACGTGCTCCGTCCCTGCTTTTTTCATTTCACTGTCAATGGCGCGGGCCACGATATCACGGGGAGCAAGATCTTTGCGATCATCATACTTGCCCATAAAGGCCTCGCCATTTTTGTTGCGCAGAATGGCGCCGTCTCCCCTGACCGCCTCTGTAATCAGAAAGGAAGGGCTGACTCCCGGCTCATACAAAGCGGTCGGATGAAACTGGATGAACTCCATATTTTCAATCTTACCCTTGGCCCGGTAAACCATTGCCACACCATCACCGGTTGCAATGGTGGGGTTGGTCGTGGTACGGTATACCTGACCGTTACCCCCTGTAGCGAAAAGAGTGATGCGTGATAGGATTTTTATAATTTTATCCGTATGTAGATCCAGCGCATAAATCCCATAACACTCAATATCAGGAGTGGATTTGGTGACCAACCATCCCAAATGGTGCTGGGTGATGATGTCTACCACAAAGCAATGCTTGATGATTTCAATATTTTTCTGCTGGCTGACTGTTTCCAGCAAAGCCCTTTCAATTTCTTTGCCCGTAATGTCTTTATGGTGCAAGATCCTCGATTCGGAATGTCCACCTTCCTTGCCCAATTTATAATCTCCCTCGGAGTCTTTGTCAAACCGGGCTCCCCATTCAATAATTTCTTTTATTCTTTCAGGCCCTTCTTTTACTACGATTTCAACCACAGCCGGGTTGCATAATCCGTCTCCGGCTATCAAAGTATCCTGAATATGCTTTTTATAGCTGTCGCGTTCAAGATCCGTAACGCCTGCAATACCCCCTTGCGCATATTTGGTATTTGTCTCATCTGCTTTGGTTTTGGTGATAACCAGCACTTTTTTTTCAGGATAATGCTGCGCTACTTTAAGTGCATAGCTTAAGCCGGCAATGCCTGAACCAACGACTAAAAAATCAGTTTTTATCATAAGATGATATGCCTCGGGCAGGAGCTATTGCTTAATAGGCAATAGTGTATTCAAATTTTTCCGGGTGTGAAAATACCTCCACAAAATTATATGTCATGGTCACTGTTTTTTTATCCTCCGAAATGCTGGCAAGGGGGTTGTCTACTTTTTTCACAGACCGGGGCAGACTAACCGTCAGGGTATACCCGACCTCCATTCCCATATTGCCGACTTCCTTTACCTGGGCAAATTGCTGACTTTCCTGGAACGCCTTCCATTTTTCGGGATTCAGCTTCCTTGATATCAGCCCATCCTTGCTTTGAAAATCATAGATCCCGTTAAATTGGCTCAAATCTGGAACATTGCCGGAATTGTTTGCGCTGTCCTTGCCTGACGCGAGTCCGCTAAACAATTTCGTTGTATTGAGGGATCCGTCATTCATGGATGTATACAGTTTTTGGAGATCGTTCAGATTTTTAAATGGAAAATGGATATCCGTCTTGAATAATTTTTCATCCATATTAAGTTTCATATGGATCCGGCCTTCCCGGACGAGTGCTTTTTTTTCTGCACTCATGTCCTTCGCCGTATCTACCAGGTCTTTCATTAAGATGGTAGTATCCATCATTCTTTTTGGAAGTTGTTTCTCCATTTCATCCTTGCCGACATAGGTTTGCATGATGTCCAAAAGTTGGCTCATATCCATGTTGATGGACATTTGGCCGCTGCCATTATTATTCACTTCAATTTCTTCATGGATATCCAGACAGCCGGCCAGGGAAACCAGAAAGATAACCGGCACCAATAATTTCAAAATTTTCATTTTTCGATTTTTAGTCAGCCGGCAAGTTACTGATTTTTAGACCAAGCTTAGTTGGTAAAGAACTGTAAATGTTTGTGAATTTCCCGGTGACAGTAGCAGCAATCCTAATTTATTATTAAAACAATCGGGTGCAGCACTCATATTTTCTATCGCAATGCTTTTGCGGTGCGGGGGTGTATAAATCTGCAGATAGGAATAACTGCTATCGGGGAAAAATGAAAGTTTTATTTTGTTCCCCGGGTTGAAAATTTCGCAGGCAGCACGGTCCTTTTCGGTCCTTACCAAAAAACAATTGTCTAAGATTGTTTGACCGATCCTGCGGGGTTCTTTAAACAAATCATTGGGCAGGATCTTCCCCGTAGGTATAAGTTTGTCATCAAACTCAAGCATGTCCTCCGCATTAATATGGATCAGGTAATCATCCACGCTTCCTCCCAACATAAAATACGGATGCCATCCGTCCGCGACAGGGATAGTACGATCGCCGGAATTGGTGACAGTGGTTTTTACTTCCAATATATTATCAGCCCGCAAGCTGTACTCAAGGTTGCAATCATAATTGAAGGGATATCCTATATCCTGTTTTTTGTACCGGTAAAGAAGGCTTAGGGAAGCGCCCTGTTCATCCGCAGTCTCATCTGTAACGGCAAAGGGTTTATTGTACAAAAGGCCATGTATGGCGGAGCCATCCGTGAATTTATTTTTAAACTCATATTCTTTCCCATCGAATACATATCTGCCTTCTGCAATCCGGCAGACAAAAGGCGACATCTTCGCGCTCTTATAAGTTTTGCCTATTCCTTTTTTTGCCTGCTCCCGGTTCTCATAGTTGTCAATAACATTAAATAAGTCGTTGTCTACCCGGATACTGAAACCATGTAGAAGACCACCCAATTCAGGTAAAACAGCCACTTCGGTGCCAAGCTTTTCATCATTTAGCACCACCAGCTTCAAATCATCTTTCTGTACATGTTTGATTGAATAACGCATATTTAAATTTAGGACTATATGCAATGTAGAGAAAATCATTATTTTTCCAGTATGGAAAAAAACCTCAGGCGACAATTTAGCCAGCAGTTTGGAAAAGAGGCTTTATTGGCGGCTGCCCCAGGGAGAGTCAATCTTATCGGGGAACATACAGATTACAATGAAGGATTTGTATTACCGGGGGCTGTTGACAAGAGGATATACACCGCTGTCTCGAGAAATGATAAAAATGTCTTAAACCTTTATGCCAACCAATATGCACAACAACTTTCTTTTCCATTGGACGATATCCAACCAGTGGACGGATGGCCCACCTACCTGCTCGGTATGATTTTTTTTCTAAAGAAATTAGTACATCTGGAAGGCGGACTGGATGTGCTTATCGATGGTGATGTGCCTGTAGGGGCGGGGATGAGTTCTTCTGCGGCACTTTGTTGTGGTTTTGGTTTTGCCCTCAATGAATTGTTTGATTGGGGATTGACAAAGATGGAGCTTGCAGTGGTAGGCCAAAAGACGGAACATCTTTTTGCCGGTGTGCAATGTGGCATCATGGACCAGTTTGCCGTCCTGCATGGCAAGGCAGGTCACCTTATGAAACTGGATTGCCGAAGTATGGCCTATGAATATATCCCATTTGATTTTCCGGATTATAAAATAGTATTGGTAAATACCATGGTTAGCCACTCTCTTGCCGGGACTGAATACAATATCAGAAGACAGCAATGTGAAGAAGGTGTTTCCATCATGCAAAAACATTTTCCATCCGGCCATTCGTTACGGGATTTCAGTCAGGAACAATTGATGAAATATAAAAATGATATCCCGGACCCGGTTTATCGCCGCTGCATTTTTATAATAAATGAGAATGACAGGCTACTGGAAGGATGTAAATTTTTGACTGCAGGCGATTTGCAAAAATTCGGAGAATTTATGTTCCTGACCCATGAAGGCCTAAGCAGGCTTTATGAAGTGAGCTGCCCGGAATCGGATTTTCTGGTGGAAAAGTCCAGGTCCATGCCGGGAGTAGTGGGCGCAAGACAGATGGGCGGGGGTTTTGGAGGTTGTATCATAAATATTGTGAAGGAAGACAAGGTGGAAAACTTTGCAAGTCAGATAGCAGATCTATATGAAAGGCGTTTCGATAAAAGGCCTGAGGTTTATATCACCCGTATAGAAGACGGAGTAAAAATCCTTTAGAATACCTCCCCGACATTTACAAATATTCCCCGCGAACCATCAGCACCAAACCCGTAGTCAATGCAAATATTGGCCTTTGAATGTTTATTGATTTTTATGCGGATACCCACTCCTGCAGCCGGCCATATATCGTCATAATAGTTGGTCTGAATTTCTGCAAAACTCTGCGCATTCGCAAATACGACCCCGCCAAACAGTCCGTTCCTGCTGAGACAAAACCTGTATTCTGTCTCCAGGTATAACATATTTTTGCCCCTGAATCGCCCCTGAATATAACCCCTGCCCGTATTGTTGTAGGCATCCCAGCCTGTGCTGGGTAAATCCAGATACGGCGGTTTTCCCCTGATCGTGAGCCAGTCATAATTCCAAATGGCCAGAATATTATTGCTGCCGGAGGGGAATTTAAAATACTTTCTAAGATCGATCGTCAGGGATTGCCAGTTCTTATCGCTGCCCAGAAATTTGAAGTTGGGCCGGTAAAGGACATTGGCATAAAGTNNGGGTTAAGGGAATTATTCCTGTTATCATACAAAAGATTGGCAACAAGGCCTGAAGACACCGATTTTGGCGTCAACCCGTACCGCCTTGCATCCGATATAGCGCTGTCTGCCTGGCCCAATTCCTTAATATTCCAGTGATAATCCAGAAAATACCCAAAGCCGCCATACAAATTTGTGACCATCTCTCTTAATACCGACTGGTGGATCCTGATCTGTGAATAATCGATCAGATCGGCATTCGCCAGGGAACTATGCCCTCCCAATCCATAGGTGTCCTGCGGGTATTTGTAATAGCGCCAATCTATAACATAATTATATTTATTGTTCCGGCTCCAGAGGTTCATCAGCAAGGGAACGGTGAGTTGATTGTATTGGGAATAAACAATACTGGTCGTGATACTCGAAAGATTGGTTGTCCTGGGATCAAAAGTATAAAAACCAACATTCCCGGCTAAAATCCCGGCCCATCCGGTGCTAAGGGTATACCCTACCGCCGGCACCATGGAAAAATGGAGTTTACCGACAGTTTCGGCTAAGGAATCAATCCTGGGTTTTTTGTTTTTTTCCAGCGATCTGAAGACGTCAATAATGTCTTTGCTATTTTTCCGGGCAGCCTGCCAGTTCGCAGGCTCCTGTTGTGCATAGGATGAATCAAATAATAAACCCTTACAAACCAATGATATTACAATGATAATTCTCCTCAAGAAAATTGCTGGTTTAAGATTATTAATACTACATGCATTATTAAGCATCTTAATAACGGGCTACCGTCTCATAACATTGTAGTCAGTTTGGGAGTTGTTTGACCTTTTTTGCCCTTGAAAGTTTATCAGGGCAAAAACAATTTGTAATTTTACCTTATTCTTAATCAGGGATTCACCCATTCATCACTTTCTTTCAATAAATCTATGAGTTCGTCCACGGCTGTTTCACTGCTCACTCCCCTCTTCACTACCTCTTTTCCTTTATACAAGGTAATCCTGCCGGGGCCGCTGCCAACATAACCAAAGTCTGCATCAGCCATTTCTCCCGGCCCGTTCACGATACAACCCATGATGGCAATCTTTACCCCTTTCAGGTGATTGGTGACTGAACGGATCTTTGCAGTTGTCTCCTGCAAATCAAAAAGCGTTCTTCCGCAGGAAGGGCAGGAAATATATTCTGTTTTCGAGATCCGGGTCCTCGCCGCCTGCAAAATGGAAAAAGAAGTATTGTTGATAAACTGATGGTTGTTTTTTGTTTCCAGGTAGGTTCTCCCGCTAACTTTTTGGTTCAGGATCTTTCCCGGATCATTCATGAGCCAGATCCCGTCTCCAAATCCATCCAGGAACAAAGCCCCCGTTTCAGTGGCAAAATGGATCAGCTGTTCGTCAATAATGCTTTCACGGCTTTCCACCGTGAGTATTACGGGACAGCGGACCTCCCGGTTCATCATTTCCATCAGGAACCTTCGAACAGAAGGCATCGCGTATTGGCAGGAGGAACCTATACAAAGAACAACTGTTTTGTCATCTTTTATTTTTTCCAAAACCTCTGTGGCCTTTTCGCCGCAGGCATCAATGGCGACAAAATTCAGGATTTTAGAATGTTCCCGTTGCTCCTGTTGATTTATCCATTCCTTGCCGTCAAAAATTGGAAAATGGTTTTCCCTGTCCGTCGCTTTTAGCCACGCATTGTGGTCACAAATCACCCGAAGGGTTCCTGGCAACCCGAATTCAATCAATTTATTCCCGGTGAAAACATAATCCGCTGCCCCTTCGCTGAAATTCCATTTATCGGTTGGCTCATCATAAGAGTTNNCCAATGGAAGATAAATCCTTAGGGGAAATTTCTTTGGCATCCGCAAAATCAGCGACCACCACCGGCACATGCCTGCCTCCCAGATTTGAAACAGAAAGAGTTTCTCTTCTTTTGTATTCAAAAGGAGAATAAGGAATTTTTTCCATCGGGCTCAGGGTCTCGGTTTTTCTTTCGCCGTACCGTTTTACCAGGTCTTTGCAGACGGGTATCTCAAACTCCGGATCTTCGGTTAGGGATACACGTATTGTATCACCGATGCCATCTTCCAGTAAACTCCCGATCCCTATTGCAGACTTAATCCTGCCGTCTTCGCCGTCTCCTGCTTCCGTAACACCCAGGTGCAAAGGATAGCATTCCCCGAATTCATCATCCATCTTCTGAATAAGCAAACGGTAAGCCTCCACCATCACTAGCGGGTTGCTGGACTTCATGCTCAACACGATATTATGATAGCTTTCGTACCTGGCTACCCGAAGAAATTCCATGGCACTCTCCACCATTCCGATGGGTGTATCGCCATAACGGCTCATGATCCGGTCACTTAAAGAACCATGATTGGTACCAATGCGCATCGCAGTCCCATATTCTTTGCAGATTTTTACCAAGGGAGTGAATCTTTCGCGGATGCGTCCGATTTCCTCATCGTATGCCGAATCGGTGTATTCGATGAATTCAAATTTTTTCTTATCGATATAGTTGCCCGGATTTACCCTCACCTTCTCAACGATTCTGGCGGCGATCTCGGCGGCATTGGGTGTAAAATGAATATCGGCAACTAGGGGCGTGAAATACCCCCTTTTTCTCAATTCATTTTTGATATTGAGTAAATTTTCGGCTTCATTTTTACTGGGTGCGGTAATCCGGACCAATTCAGCACCTGCCTCAATACAACGGATAGATTGTTCAACGGTACCCAGTGTATCCATGCTGTTGGTAGTCGTCATGGTCTGCACCCGGATAGGCTGATTGTTACCTAATAACAAATCTCCTACCCTTACTTCAACAGTCTTAAGGCGTTTATATTGAGTGAGGGAATGGCAATATAATTGCATATTTATTTTACCTTCAATAAATACAAAAATAACGATTGTCAAATCAATTGCATTACTTCTTCGTGCGCTATGGGCGCTTATCCTTTCTGTCAATAGCAGGGTGGGCTGGTATATTCACAGGATCCTTCGCCCAGCCCGTCACTCTTCATAAGGAGATAATTATCCGCATGAGCTCTGACCATACCTCTTTTCCAGACACCGGCAGAATTCATGGGCACTTATACGACGGCATCCTGTACGATGCTCCAGCTCACTACCAGGACAGTTCTGTGATGGTCATACTTCCACGCGGTCTTCCTGCTTCAGAAAAGCTGAATATGGTTTTCTGGTTCCATGGATGGAACAACAATATTGATACGGCATCGAATTATTATCATCTTGTTAAACAATTTCTGGATTCCAGGCGCAATGCTGCGCTGGTATTTGCCGAAACTGCAAAAAATTCCCCCGATTCTTACGGAGGAAAATTGGAACAGCCAGGCGTATTTGATGCACTGGTGCAGGATATTTTATTAAAACTGAAAAAAGAGAAGCTGATCACCCCGGAATGTTTACCCGGTAATCTTATCCTGGCAGGGCACAGCGGAGCCTTTCGTGTCATTGCCCATATTTTGGAATATGGCGGCCTGCCTGTAAGGGAGGTGGAACTGTTCGATGCACTTTACAGCCAGACGGATAAATTTTATAACTGGATCCAAAAAGATTCTTCCCATCGTTTTATCAATTGGTATACCAACCAGGGAGGGGGCACCGATGAGGTCTCAGTTCAAATGATGGGTGATTTAAAAAAACAGGGCATACCTCTTTTGTTCTTAGAAGAAACAGATTTGGCCCCGGGTTCCCTCCGGGCCAACCGCATCCTGTTTATACATAGTGCAAGGGCCCACAATGATATTATTTTTCATCCAGACAATTTTCAGCTCTTGCTTGAGAATTCAGGTTTTCTACCAATCCTTGTCGGGCTGCGAAAGTGATTGGACCTTGTTTTGATTCATTTTTTCCTGCACTTCCTTTTCTTTCTGCTGCAGGGCCTTCAACAATTGTTCAACCTGTTGCTTGCTAAGTTTGCTTTGTTGGGGTTTGGGTTGGTTTTGCTGATTCTGATTTTTCTTTTCTTCTTTTTGATCGTTCTTTTGCTGCTTGGGCTGTTTCTTCTCCAATTCCAACAATGCTTTTTGCAAATTTTCCCTGGCATCTTCATCTGCAGGATCCAGTTTCNNAATCAATGCTCTCCGGCAGCTTCTGTTGTTTTATCCAGGCAACACCTGAATTATAAAGTCCTTTTTCCTTGACCGTTTTATCAGCGGTATGCTGAATACTTTGATCATAGGATTTTATAGCGTCCTCATAATTGTTTTTCCTGAAATGAACATTACCCAGATTATAATTGGCAGCGGGATTGTCCGGCGCTTGTTCAATGGCTTTCTGGTATTGCTCCTTTGCCTTGTCTATCTGCTTTTCTTTATAATACCGGTTCCCCCGGAGAATGATCATATTTTCCTTTTGAGCATGAGACAGCTGTGACAGGATGGAAAAACCGCAGGCGATTGCTATAGGTATGATCTGCTTCAAATCAGTTTCAGTTTTCGTTCAGACAAGAAGAATTCGGTCAATAACAGCAGGAGGGCAATAACCAGAAACCACTGGAAATAGCTTTCGTAATGGATGAATTCCGTCCCGATCAATGATCTTTTTTCTATACTGTCCAACCGCTGAGATAAGACAATCAGGGCATCGTCCATATTATCCAGCCGCAGGTAAATGCCATTGGTAACATCAGCCAGTTGTTTCAATTCAGCTTCGTTGAGTTTCGATATCACAGTTTCACCATTCTGATCCTTTTTGGTTTCCTTGGTTGCAGGATCAATGATCGGGGATCCTTCCGGCGATCCGATCCCAACCGCGTTAATCATTACGCCTTCATCCGCCAATTGTTTCGCCACCTTCAGCGCATCGGGGTTGTGGTCTTCTCCATCAGATACCAATACGACGGCTTTGTATTTCCTTTCCTTATTATTAAAAGAACTATTTGCCATCCTGAGGGCATCCGCGATAACGGTGCCCTGCGTAGGGACAATATCCGGGCTTGCATCCTGAATATACATTTTCGCCGCAGTCTGGTCAAGGGTCAGGGGCATTTGCATGTAAGCCCTCCCCGCAAACAATACCAGCCCGATACGGTCATTCTGCAGATTATCCAGAAGTCTGGTCAGGAATTGTTTTGCCTTTTCAAGGCGGCTTGGCTTGACATCCTGCGCGAGCATGCTTTTGCTCACATCCAGTACAAGCATGATATCCACACCGTTCCGGTTGACATTTTCCGTTGCCCCCTTTTTCTGTGGATTCGCGAGGCCAAAGAAAATTGAAGTAAAAGCAATAAGGGCAATAATAAATTTCAGCAAAAATTTTGCAGGTGAATAATTATTTATAAGTTGCTTTACCAGGAAGGCATCGCCGATTCTTTTGACCACAGTTCTCTTCCATTGCAAAAGAAATAAAAAAAGAAATATTAAAAATGGAACGGCGATTAATCCAGGGAGATATTCGATATGTTGTAAACGGAACACGGATGATAAGGGATTCTTTGTTGCAATATAGCTAACTAAAGACTGCAAAAAGANNTTTCCTTCAAAAAATCCCATCTTTCCCAGGATGCCCTTTAGAATTTTCAACCTGGCATTTTTCATATCTGCATTCCTGTCTGAGGTTTCGATATTCAATACAAGAAAATAAGGATGTCTGTTTTCTTCAATCCAGCCGACAATCCAGCCCAGGGGATGGCCAGCCTCCGTTTCACCCCAGCCGGTTTTATAACTCAGCCTGTAATTGGCATTTTCTTCCTTTAGCATCAGCCTGCTAACAATTTCCTGGGTGCGTTTGAAAAAAGGCAATTGATTAAAATATAATTTCTTTACCAGACCCAACTGCTCATCCGGCGATATTTTCAAATGATTATTTAACCAGAATGAATCAATGGGGCCGCTGATATCTTTATTCCCGTAACCAAGGCTGTCAATCCATTTTTTCATGGTGTCATGTCCAATCCTCCTGGCAACTTCCTGGAAATAAGGGACAGCCGATACCCTGAATGCTTCTTCCATGGAAAGATCCTTGTTCCAATCTTCATTCCATCGTTTTATACCGTCCCATTTGATTACCATCTTCTCGTCGGAAATGATTCCTGTTTCTATTCCGATGAGTGAATTGACTATCTTAAAAGTGGACGCAGGCAAAAAGGAACTGTCCCGAAAACGTTTCAGATTATAAATAGTAAAATGACCTTGGCTGTTATCGAACAATCCAAAACAGCCGGTAACATTGGCAGAATCGAAATATTTCTTCAGGCTTTCGTCCTCCTTAACATTGTTCGGAGAGCATGCCGCAAATACAAACGGCAAAACCATGCAGGCAAACAGTAGTTTTTGCATGCCAGTATTTCCACAAAATATACCCTTTCTGATTATGCTAATCTTTCGGTATTCCATATTTTTTTATCAATGCCAGCAACACGCCATTTGTCCAGCCAAAACCATCCTGCCCGGCATATTCTCCTCCGCCGGCAACCTTTGTAATATCAACCACATTGTATTTTTCCATCAACCTGCCGGTTTCCTTGTAGACTTTCATATTCAGTTTTATCCACCTTCTGGCCACTTCAGCGGCTAAATCTTTTTGGCCACAGCGGTCCAAACCCCAGATCATCATCCATTCCAGCGGTGCCCAACCGTTAGGGGAATCCCATTGTTCACCTGTCGCGTATTCACTGGTTGCCAGTCCACCGGGTTTCAAAAGTTTTTGCTTTAGAACCGACGCTATTTTTTTACCCAGAAAGCTCATATAATCTGGGTGTTCACTGAGAAAACAAAATGGGTAGAGACCAGCAGGTGTTATATTGTCGTTTTGCTTTTGTGTCTTGAAATTAAAATCGGTATAAAAGGACATCTCTTTGTTCCAGAAATATTTATCAAGGTTTTCTCCTCTTTGAATCGCTTTTGCCCTGAATTCCTTTGAAGATGCTTCATCCCCGTTGATCAGCTTCGCTTTTGCAATAGCATTTTCGAGATGGTACAACAAAGCATTCAGGTCAACCGGCACGATATCGGCCGTCTGGATCGTTTTGATATTCCTGTTATCTGCAAACCAGCGGCTTCCAAAATCTATTCCGCTGGCTGCCCCTGCCCGCAGGTGCTGATACATTTCTATTTTATCCCTCCCTGACTTTTCCGCAGTCTCCACATCTTCCCTGTAACTTTCCTGGCGGGGCGCCGGATTTTCATCCCAATAACGGTTCAGTAAAGTTCCATCCTTCAGTTTTACAATTCGTTTAAAAGCTTCCCCCGGTTTTATTTTATCGGATCCTTCCATCCAGTATTGATATTCCTTTTCCAGGGCCGGTAAATAATTCTGGTAGATGCTATCTCCCCTGACCTGGGAAAGAAGCGTTACCATCAGGGAAAAGAAGGGAGGCTGAGAACGGCTCAGGTAGTAGGTCCGGTTGCCATTAGGAATATGTCCATAGATATCAATCAGGTAAGCGAAGTTTTTTACCATGTTTTCAATCATTGCCGTTTCTCCGCTTTCTTTCAGACCCAGCATCGTGAAATAGGAATCCCAGTAATAAATTTCACGGAAACGGCCACCCGGAACAATATAAGGATAGGGAAGGGGAAGAAGTGAACTGCCTTCTACTATTTTGTCCGGGCTCCTTTTTAAGACCGCCCACAAGGCGTTGATGTGGGTTACAACATCCTGCTTTGTATTGGTTTTATAGGTGTCCGAAGGATTCCCGGGAATTTCAAAATTATCCTCCACAAATTTTTTCAGGTTGAAATTGGGGCCTTTTTGAAGACCATAATCATACATGATATCTGCGGACTTGCGCTTGGGAATACAGTCTACAAATGTTTTACTATCAGGGAAAATATGTTGCATCTGGACTTCCACGAACAGGTCCCCATAAATTTTGTCAGGGGTGGCGGGTAGCTGCTGGGAATAGGAAAGAAAAAAGGCGATTACAAAAAAGACGGAACTAATTATTTTTTTCATGCTGGAAAATGTTCATCGGACAGACACGAAATTAGGGAAAAAAAAACACCGCGAAGAATCACGGCGTTTATTGCTTAAACCAATTTATAAATTTATAGAATGGAGCGTAAAACCCATTGGGCTTCAAGCCGATGGGATGTAAGCTGCAAATGCAACTCTTGTGAGAGAATATATTGACGGACGGTTTCTGGTCATGCTTCACCTATTGAACAAACGAAATAGCCGTTTTGACATTAACTATCCCTTGGCGGAGTTTATTTTTGTGCAGGGCGGTATACATTTTTTTTTGATTAATATCAAACGGCCTGGATTGTTTAATTACTTTCTTTGCATACGTGAAAACAATACACAGGACATACCGGTTTGCATTACTTC
>PLCH01000304.1 GCA_003135585.1 Chitinophagaceae bacterium | reverse complement strand
GTTTCTACTTGATAAATACTTAAATAAAGAACTGATCATCGGCGCTTTAAGTACCGCCGATGGTAGAAAATATGATGTGCTGACATTTGATATCGATGTGGTTCCCCCATTGAATGAATTAGTAACTCTGCTTCTTGATCCGGACCAACCCGCAAAATATTCTCACAAAGAAGATAAGAAATTTAAACTTGACGGTTATGTTTTTATTATTGGTAATAAACAAATTTCGATTAGCTTTTATAAGGAACATTACCCAGTAGATCTAATTAGACGNNATTCAAGGCTTGTCTCAATTCCTCAAGATGAAATTTTCAAAGTAACGAACAAAATTGATTTCATTTATATCGGTTCCATATTGTATGCTCTGAACGAAAAGGTATTGGAGCGTAATTTTAAGATTCATGATATTTTAAAGAAGAAAGCCGAATCAGTTATGGATGATATTAACAAGCGGAAGTTCTTAGAAAATCCGAGGTTCATTAATGATATAATTAACGAAAATCCGGCATTTGCCCGAAAAATACTGCGAGTCAATAAAGAATCTCCGGTCATAAATTTGCCATTTACTGACATCAAAATATTTATAACAAAACACCCACACTTAAACGGAAAACTAAAGTTTAATAAAAAAGGAAACAAAATTTCCTTAGATACGAAGTATTCTGCGCAGCTATTTATTAAGTTAATGGATGATGATTTTTTAAGATCGGAATTGTCCAAACAATTATATGAGAGTATTGTAAAGGATAGGATTGAGAAGAAATGAATAAATTAAGTCATATAAATCGAATGACGTACTTTTTGATGTGTCAATTTGTGATCTGGATTAAGATTCCGATGTCTTGGAATAATTTATTAGAAATCAGTCACCTGAATTCATCGTCATAGGCCAAGCCGTTTCATTTCATACTTCTTTTCTGCTTCCAATTTTGCGGGGTCATCAAAAGGTCTCAATTTTAGGTCGTTTTGACCTCTTGGAATGATCGCTACCGTATCATTTAGTACTACTGTAATTTCGCCATTCTTTAAGACTATACATTCGCCCGCAGCCCTAAGTTCCATAAACCGATCTACAAAATCAGGAGTAATGGCTACGTTTAGGCCCTGCCCCGCAGTTCTTACGCTGGGGTAAAGTACTCCATCAAATCCTTTTTCAACAGCGATCTCTGTAAATATGGCCGAAATCATATAATCGTACTGCGTTGGGATGGGTTCTTTAGAATATTCATCAGCCAGAAATCCTGTTATAGTCAGCGTTTCATTTGCAAAGCCGTGTAGTTGCTGTACATGCTGTTTAAATGCCTCGTGGAGCATTTCCGTTTTGGGATTGTTACCTGCAAACTGGTCGTTATATACGATGGCAGCCAGCCGCATATCTCTTGTATTAGTCCATTTACCGTAGGCTATTTTTTGTATCCCCTTACCTGACTTATCCCGCATTAGAGGCCAGCTTTCAAGCAAGCTGGTTGCCCTGCCCATCGCCAGAAATCCGTTCGGTGTGAATTCAGGTTGCACCAGCACGCTATAAAACATTGTCTTGTTCTGGGTGCTTGCCCGTTGATAAGTTGTATTCAAATGATTGGGGCAATAGGAAAGGTCTCTCACAACACGAACTGTTTCATTATCCTTCAGTGTTCTTGCCCGAATAAATTCATTCGTTGGATGCAGCCTAAGCTCAATGAGCCCGAATTTTCGCAACGCTTGCAACAACTCTCTGACCTCTTTTTGAGAATCTGTATTGAGAGTGACAGTTTTTAACCTGTGAATAAGCTCGGCGGTTGTTGACATATAGCTTTTTTTGGGGTTATTAGTTCCATTGAGACGCTTTTTCGCGCAGGAGTCAAATATCCGAAGGCAAACTGTTCAGACTGGGCCGCAATTTGCTCCAATTTTCCAGAATAGCTAATATATGATTGCTTCCCTCATTAGTATATGCAAAATCAATAGCACTACTAGTCATTGGATATTCTGAAATTTCGGAGAAAGCATCTTCCACTTTGTCAATCGTATCCAAGTAAAGAGTGTTAATCTTCTTATCCGAAATGCCTATTTCCAGGCGTTCTATACAGAGCCTGCGCAGGGTGTGGTATATCATCCGCTGCCTGATGCCTGTCGGCGGGTGGGAATAGGTCAAAAGATCAGTGGCTTTGTATTCCCTATAACCAAAAAGGCGGAATAACGCATATATTGAAAATAGCCAATTGGCAATTCCTTTTTTCCACCCAAAAAAGAATGGGCGGCGATGGGCAGGTAAATCTTCAATTTGGTNNAGATTGAAGAGTTGTTTCCAATATAGTCCACATGGCCAAAAATTACATGAGCATATTCATGATCGAAAAAGAAATTCAACGCTGTTTTTGCATATAAAGACGCATAAAGTTGCCTCGTTTGATCGATCGGCATTATGTGATCAAGTTCAGGCTTGGAAAGGGTAAGCAGCCTGAAGTCAGTAATTTGGGGGTTAAATATTTTTTGCGTTGGCTTTTCTTTGGAAACGTCACCGACGTCAGGGAGGATTTTTGGACTGGCCATCATCCGAAGGAACAGTTCATTAATCAAAAAGAAAGCACCGGCATAAATTCCTATGTAATAACTACCGTCAGCTTTCCTGGCGGCCGCATTTAATTCACCATTGTCAATGAAATTTATGTTCGTAATTGGAAATTTTGGTTCGATGCTCCGATAGTTTTCCATCCGTTCGTTCCATTCTTTAAGCGAAAAGTTATACATGGGTCCAACATCAAAAAAATCCAAATAGTTGAACCACCCTCCTCGATTGGCAAAATGCCGATTAAAAGCAGCGACCTGGTCATTCATGGAGTAAATTTAAATTATCAGGCTGATTATAGGAAGCAGCTTATTGTGCCCCAAATGGGTCTCGCATGGTTTTCGAAGTTTTTGCTTCCAAGTTACTAAATTTTTTCAATTTTATTTAGCCATTCGTTGAACCTCGGGCTCTTACCTATAATCTTATCTAAACCTATAGCTTCTGCAAAATAGTGACCATACAAAACTTTATTATAGCCACTTATTATTCTTTCTAGTCTATGGGATGGGGACGTTTTTGGATTATTGTTTATCATTTCTGGGTTATCCGGGAAATCCTTAAATGTTTGTTTCAATTCAGC
>PLCH01000214.1 GCA_003135585.1 Chitinophagaceae bacterium | reverse complement strand
TGGAAGGGATGGGAGGCATCCATAACCAGGGGGCCAAACTCATTAAATCATCCATTGCTCCGCAACTTTGCGTGGCAAGCGCTTTTGCCCACCAATAAGATTCACTTTCCAAATCGCCTTCCATGCTTTCTACTATTTCTCCAGATGATTTGGCCAGCCGGTCAATAAAAAGTTTTGTTGTCTCAAGGATAATTGGTATGGAAACACAAGCGGATTCAACATCGATTTGAAACTGACGCAGCAAATCAGTTTCTTCCACCTTCTCTGCCAAAACACTCAATGTATCCCGAAGCCCCTCAAAAATCCTGTTTCCGGATATTTTTTGGTTCTTTATGGAAAGAAGCCCCTGCTTTAATACAAGTAAATGCCCTGCAAGATTTCCGCTATCAACAGTTGAAATATATTTAGGGGCCATTGGCAACATCGTTTGGGTATCATACCAATTATATAAATGCCCTCTGTACTTTTCCAGTTCTTGCATCGTTTTTAGCGTCAGCGCAGTACGCTCTATCAATTGCCCGGCGCTGAGATAGCCAAAATCACAGGCCGAAAGACCAGCTAGCAGGGAAAGCCCCATATTGGTGGGTGAAGTGCGATGCGCAATTCTGGCAACCGGACTTTCCTGATAGTTGTCAGGGGGCAACCAATTATCTTTTTCTCCAACAAAATTTTCAAAGTATGCCCATGTTTTTCTGGCAAGCTTTTGAAGGAAAACAATCTGTTGGGGAGTAAGTTTTGCCTTTCGTCTCGTGATGGGCAGACTGACCCACCAGGCTATTGCAGGTGAAACGATCCAAAGTCCTAAAATGGGTGACGCAATTAGGAGGGAAAAGGTTGAATAAATAATTAAATAAACAAACACACCCACGGCAATTACAGGACCAACCAACATCGTTAAATAGGTCTTTAGAAGGTTTTGGTCGTAATCGCTGTAACTGCTATTAGATGGATTCCATTCCAGTAATCTTTTACGCGAAATAAACATTCGCCAGTTTGTACGGAAAATTGCATCCAAACTAACAAATGCCTCAAAGGGAAGGCATATAAGGGTAAAAAGATGTTGAATAAAATTATTGGACAAGGACCTGATGGAGCTAACCGCGTGGTGAAACAACAAAACATCAGCCGGCTTNNCTCAGATAAAATTGAAAACAGAAGTGAGCGTGATCATCCCTACGATTGAAAGAACCCAAAACCACGGAGAAGTGGAAATCATCATCCCAAATAATAAAAGAAAGGTCAGGGCAGAAGGAACCAAACTTCTCCGGAGATTGTCAAATATTTTCCAGCGCGATAAAGTTGAAAGGGGATTTTTTTGGGGATGTTTGCCCGGACCGGGAACATGTGGAAAAAGCCATCTTCCTATCTGCCAGTCCCCGCGTATCCAACGATGGCGCCGCTTCATATCCGCAAGATAACTTCCCGGGTATTCTTCATACAACTGAACATCGGTCAACAAACCCGATCTTGCGTAACAACCTTCCAACAAATCATGACTTAGAATACGGTTTTCTGGAAACCTGTCATTCACTGTCCGCTCAAAAGCATCTATATCATAAATTCCTTTCCCGATAAAAGATCCTTCACGGAATAAGTCCTGGTAAACATCAGAAATCGAACGTGTGTATGGATCGAGGCCCGGCTCGTTTCCATGCATCCTTGTATACAAAGAACTATTTGGCCCCGGTAAACTTGTCGATACTCTGGGCTGAAGTATAGTATACCCCTCTGTTACCCTCTTTTTTTTATCATCATACACGGCGTGGTTCAAGGGATGGGACAGAGTCCCTGTAATTTTCCAGGCCGCATCTCTTGGCAACTTCGTGTCCGTGTCAAGGGTAATTACGTATTTTATCTTGGTATATACGGCTTCTTCGCCCGCAATCAGTAGAAATGATTCCTTCGATTTACCCCTTAACAAAGCATTCAATTCACCTAATTTTCCGCGCTTGCGTTCATAACCCATCCATTTCTTTTCCCTGGGATTCCATCGGCGAGGCCTGTGAAAAATAAAAAAGGTATCGTTTCTTTCCCTGCCATATTTTTTGTTCAGCTCTGAAGTCTTTTGCTTAGCCAGCTGTAAAAGTGGTTCGTCTTCCGGAATGGATTCCGATGAAGCATCACGGAAATCAGTCAATAAAGCGAAATGAAGATATTCGTCCTTATTGGCCAGAAAACGGACTTCAAGCCCTTCCATCAAATTCTTCAATTCCTCTGGGCTGCTGAGCATGGCGGGCACTACGACCAGGGTTCGCGAAGCAGGAGGTATTCCTGTCGAAAAGTCCATTCTCGGAAGAGCATTGGGTTTGACAAGTAAAGTAGCCAGCCAATTTACAAGGGTTACGGCTAGATGACTCGTACAAATGATCGATAAGATCGCAGCTATAGCTAAATAAACGGTTTCTGGTCCTTCGCCCCAGGCTTTAGCAAATAGCCCTGCACTCAGGAGTAATGTTATTGCTATAATCGAACCCATATATAAGAATAATGGAATTTTACCCAGGGCTCTTGAAAGTTTTTCTAGCACAGGTAAGCGGATCCTTGCCAATTTTTCCGTTTCCCGAAGACCTTTGTCCACTAGGTAAAACCCGACATGCTGCGTTCTGAAATCACTTTCACTTTTTACACCACGTTCCCTTGCCAGCCTGATCGCGATATGAGCTACCTCCTGTTCCGATAAACTACTTGTTTTTGCAATTTTTTCTACCACGTGACGGTAGTGATCCCTTGTGTAAAAGTCCATTGCCGGGTAAATGCCGCCCATATCCTCGCGCAGTATCTGTTCCACTATACTGGTCATCTCAACAAACTCGCGCCAATCGGTATTGCTTAAAAATCTCAGACTGCCAATACTATTGCTCATCGTGACCTGATCAGTAGCCTGTTTTTGGTTTTCCAAATCCACCAATTCAGTGCTCGTTTGTCCATTTTCGGACAACCTCTGTTCTATCCAAGTTAAAGGAAGAGCCAATGCAGGTCCTTTTCCCAATAATCTTCTTGTCAATTCAGCGACAAAGGAGCTAACCATTGGCGGGCTGGACCTTGCCATATCTGCAATAACCAAAACCAGGCTTTTTGGATCTTTTTCAGCCGTCTCGGTCATCTCATCTGCCCAATAGTCAGCTAGATTCTTGTTGATCCTGTCTATGGCCAGTTGGGCAGCTAGACGACGCAAATTTTCAATCAGGGCTAGCCGGACCATAATTGGAATGGCCCACAATTCACCCAGTTTTAATTTCGTTACCTCCTGGTATGCTTCGACAAAACTGCTTAAACTTTGCAAATCGACACGCCCGTCACTATGTGAGATAATTTCAAGAGCGATGTCATATACTCTGGGAAGCCCGGCTGATAATCCCTTTGCAAGCCAGGGCAAGCCTTCACTATACCG
>PLCH01000191.1 GCA_003135585.1 Chitinophagaceae bacterium | reverse complement strand
AGATTACGAAGTGAAGGAAGAGTTCGGATATTATTCCCTGGTGCAATTTCAGATACATACCGGCCGCACCCACCAGATACGCATACACATGCAGCAGTTGGGTCATCCCATTGTTTGTGATGAAATATACGGGAATGCCCAACCCATCCTTATTTCTTCCTTTAAAAGAAAATTTAAGTTGTCCAAATCAGAGGAAGAGGAAAGACCTATTCTCAACAGGCTTGGGCTGCATGCGCATACCCTTCGTTTCAACGACGCACAAGGAAAAGAGTACAACCTGGAGGCAGCTTTACCAAAAGATATGAAGGCATTGCTCCAGCAATTGGCCAAACACAAAAAATAAATCCGGTTACAGCTTATTCGTTCTTATAAATCACCCCGGCCTTCATAACAAATTTCATAGAACCCATTGTCTGAATATTTGTTAGAGGATCTCCGTCCACGGCAACAATATCTGCGAATTTCCCTTTCTCAATGCTACCTGTTTTATCTGCTATGCCAATCAGTTCAGCCGCATGAATGGTGGCAGATCTGATAGCTTCCAAGGGGGGCATACCTGCTTCTGTCATGTAAATGAATTCCATCCAGTTCTTGCCATGCGCATAAACCCCTGCATCCGTCCCGAATGCAATCTTTACTCCTGCCTTATAGGCCCTGCCAAAAGTTGCCTGTATCAGCGGTCCAACCGCTACTGCCTTTGCGGCGATAATCTCTGGGAAAAAGCCCGGATTTTTGGCCGAGTCTGCGACCGATTTTCCTGCAATTATGGTCGGCACATACCAGGTTCCGTACTTTTTAAACAATTCAATAGTTTCGTCATCCATATAAGTACCATGCTCAATGGAATTGACTCCTGCACGGATGGCACGCTTGATTGCCTCCGCCCCATGTGCATGGGCGGCTACCCTCATTCCGTAATCTTTAGCCGTCTCGACGATTGCTTTTATTTCTTCTTCGGTAAATTGCGCACCACTCCCGNNTTCCAGGCTCAGCACTCCTCCTGAAGCAGTGATCTTTATCAAATCACTTCCTTCTTTGTATCGCTGGCGAACTGCTTTCCTGCATTCGTCCGCGCCATTCGCTACTCCTACCAAAGGCCCGGAATCACCCATCAAATCATTGCGAAGCCCATTGGTGGGATCTGCGTGTCCGCCTGTCGTGCTGATTACTTTTCCTGCAGTAAATATCCTAGGGCCCTTTACCAATCCTTTATTGATTGCGTTGCGTAAAGAAATATTCACTCCGCTGCCACCTACATCCCGGACCGTAGTGAACCCTGCCATCAGCGTTTTTTCCGCATACCCGATCGATAGATAGGCATAATCGGCAGGGTTTAATTTGAATTGTTTTTCAAAATCTTTTGCGCTTATTTCATCTTCGAGGTGAACGTGGCAATCAATCAATCCAGGCATTACAGTTTTATTTTTGCGATCTATTATCCTGTCGGTTCCGGCTGCAGGGAGGTAACCTTTTTGGAGGTCTATTATTTTGTCCCCTTCTATAAAAACAGACATTTCCTTCAAAACCAGACCGCTCTTAGCATCAATCAACCGGCCGCAGTGAAGAATAGTTTTTTGCCCTGTCACTAATTGAGCCAGAATCAGGCATCCTCCAAGAAGAATATTTCTCATAAACAGAAATTTTGATATGACAATGAATTGAGTTTCAAAAAACTTTCCAAGGTAGAATATTCATCCTTTTCTTAATAAAATCTTTAAGTTTCTCAAATTGGTCCGGTACCCTAGACTTTGCTGGGAAAAGATACATTGTATTATCTTGCAATTTCATATAGATGTAACCGGAAAGTATTGAAACGTGTTTTACGTTTTCCCATTTATCTACCGTTGTTTCGTCAATATTACAAGTTCAATGGAATTATCGGTCAGACTTAGCCACTGGCTTTCATATTTAGCCAGCATTTTTAAATATCCAGCCACACTGTTTTTCCAGATAAGATATTTTCTGACAATAGGAATTAAGTAGACTAAAGCTATTAGCCCCACGCTTAAGCAAACCACAAAAAGAAAAATCCAAATTACCATTGGAACATTAATAGCCACAAAATATAGTATAATAGAAAGCGTGAAGATTAATGTGATAAATAGAATAGGTTTTCTTGTTTTACCAAAGGTAAAAATGCTTCCTCTNNGACACTTTCCGCTCCATTAATCAATTCAATTTTAAGTTCTTCCATGAGTTACAACGTAATTTCATAATTCCAAGATAATTCTTAAAACTGAAAAATTGAAATGGAGAATCAATGATGTTTACAATATTGAGAATATTCAGCCACAGTTTTGATAAGAGAGAAATTATTATTTGCCAAACTTGGAAGTCTTGTCAAGACTTTGAGAACTAAGTGCCCTTTTCTCCAAATGAAACTTAAAGTATAAGTTGTTTCACCCACATTAGGCTTTGGATCCATCGGCGCTCATCTTGGGTCAATGAAACCACAACGGTTAGTTTGTTGGAGCTTGCAATTCGCTTATGGCTCTAAGAACAGAAGCTAATCNNAGTATATGAAACAATTTTGTTGTTTTCAATAGAATTTTTCAAATAATTGATGTCGTCCAGCAATGAACCAACAATAATGTCAGGGGTTTTAGAAAAATTATCCCATTCATCAGTAGCCACAAACCAATATTCATCTGTATTAGTGGATATCTCCATAATACTATCTTGCTTCAACTTTTCAATTACCAACCTAAATATTGTTTCCAATTCTCGCAGATTTATACTAGTCATAAGTCTTTTGTTTCTTTGGGTTTTTGGTTGATTTTAGTAAAAATTTGTTCAAGAAGGCTATCATTATTGATTTTAAAATCATGAACAAAAAAATCACCGCCAGTGACGGTGATTTAATTTGATTAATAACAGGTAATCCTTTCCGATGTTATTCTTTATTCGGTTGTGGGGTGTAACGCAAATAAGGTTTTACCACCTTAACTCCCAGAGGGAATTTCTTTATGGCATCCTCTGTGGAAATGGATGGGACGACGATTACATCTTCTCCTTGTTTCCAGTCGGCCGGAGTCGCCACGCTGTGGTTCGCCGTCAATTGCAGGGAATCGACTACGCGTAATACTTCGTGAAAATTTCTACCGGTGGAAGCAGGATAGGTAATGATCAATTTCACCGTCTTGTCCGGACCAATTACAACCAATGAAGAGACCGTTGCCGTGGCGGACGCATTGGGATGAATAAAATCATATAATAGGGAGATTTTCCTGTCTTCATCGGCAATGATGGGGAAATCCACAATGGCTTTTTGTGTTTCATTGATATCGTTCACCCAGCCCCGGTGCTTCTCCAAAGGATCAACGCTTAAAGCGAGAACTTTAACATTGCGTTTGGCAAACTCTCCCTGCAATAAAGCGGTCTTTCCCAATTCCGTGGTGCAAACAGGAGTATAATCTGCCGGGTGGGAAAATAAAATTCCCCAGCCTGTCCCAAGATAATCGTAAAAATCAATATCTCCGGCCGTCGTTTTTGCTTTAAAATTGGGAGCAACATCCCCTAAACGTAAGCTCATATAATAACTTTTTGGTTAAAAAATAATATTGAAAACTTGCAAAGGATTACGAAGATATTAATTCCCTATTAATAAGGTAGACTGTTTTAAAAAAAAATTTATAGGCCGCCTGCTTTTTTGACCGAATAGCTGCCAAAACGATTTTTAAGGTCGTCGATGGCCTTGTACAACCCTGTTTTTTTTGCCGTATTCTCGAATAAATTGGTTTGTACGGCCTGATCGGTCAATTCACTTAAACGGACGCCCAATAGCCGGACAGGCTCTCCCTTGTGATAGAGCCGGTGAAACAATTCTTTGGCCTTGGGAATAAGTTCATGATCATAAAAAGTATAAGGAATCGATGTTTGGCGGGAAGTCGTTTCAAAATTGGGATAACGAATTTTTACGGCAATGCAACCCGCTGTTTTATTTTCCAGGCGGAGCTCATAAGCAATTCGTTCTGTCATCCGGGTCACTTCATTCAATAAAAAAGGGAGATCCGATTTGTTTTCGTTGTAAGTGTTTTCAGTAGAAATAGACTTTGCCTCATGGTAGGGAACCACTTCTCCCCGGTGGGTCCCGTTGGCCTTCTCCCATAATGGTGCTCCTAGTTGTCCTATTCTTGCCGCCAGCCATTCCGCCGATTGTTCCTGCAGGTCCCTTATCGTCTCAATTCCTATCTCCTGCAAGGCCCGGTAAGCCTGTTTGCCAATCCCCGGGATTTTATTTACGGTCAAAGGAGCCAAAAATTCTTTCTCCCTGCCGGCAGGTATTTGCAGATATCCATTGGGTTTAGCCTCATCGGTCGCAATTTTGGCTACCATTTTATTCGAGGCCAGGCCAAAAGAAATGGGAAGGTTTGTCTCTTTTATTATTTTTTCACGTAAATCGATCGTCCAAGTGTAGGGATCGAAGTACTTGTCCATTCCGCCGAGATCAAGATAAAACTCGTCGATGGAAGCTTTTTCAAATGAGGGTGCTTTGCCGGCTATGATCTCAGTTACCCACCTTGAATATTTTGTGTAAGCCTCCCTGCTCCCTCCGACCACGATTGCGTGGGGACATAACCTCGTGGCCGTCTTCATAGGCATGGCAGAATGTATTCCATATTTTCTGGCTTCATAGCTGCAGGCGGCCACCACGCCCCGTTCCCGGTGACCCCCGACAANNCCCTTAAGAGTTGGGTCGTTCAGACACTCCACTGAAACAAAGAAGGCATCGAGGTCAAAATGCGCGATCATTCGTTGAAGCTATTCCGCTGCTGTAAATTTGAATCAAATATACTAAAAAATTTAGTGTGACTTGGAGGTAATCCTTGTGGAAAATTCTACTTTTAATATATGGAATGGCTGAATACCGGAATAACGTCACTGAAGGAACTGATTGCTTTTCTGCACAAAAAATCCAGAACAAATGACGTTCAGAAAAAACAGCTCTTTATGGAATTGCGAAATAACCTAAACGTGTTCAAGAACGGTTTTTTGAATGAGGTGACTTATGACAGCATGATTGACCTCCTGGCAAACGAAGCGATCCAATCGGCTGTGAAAAAAAATTTCTCCTTTAAAAAATTAAAGGCAGGCTCCATTCAAACCGGAGAGGTACATGATGAACGAAATAAAAAATACGTAGGATGGACAGCAGAAAGATTAACAGATAAGATTGATGAGAAGATTGTGGAACTCAGAAATATTAAGAAAATGAACGGTGGCTCCGTAGAAAAAGTAAAAAATAACATCTCCTTAATGATGAGCAATCTGTATTTCAGAATGAAATTGCTGGCCGATTTTATTCGGTCTGAGAACAAACCCGATGAAACCATCCACCGGAAAATTGGCAATGAGATCCCAAAACCTTTGAAATGACCCACCTCCTGCAAAAAAACCAAGAGTTATTTCACCGGGCCGTTCCTTTCGAGCCGGTGACAGATAAGTTATATGCCTTTGATTTTACCGACCGGAACCAAGAACTTGCCTTTGAACAAATCGCCGATACAGAAAGCTTTTCGGAATATATCCAGGGAAAACTAAAAGAGCACAACTGTAAATATGGAATAGGAGGATACGGCGAATTACGAACCCTGTACGCACGCAGCAAACATTTTGATACAGAAGACGAGCCGCGCCGGCTTCATCTGGGAACCGATATCTGGGGGCTGCCCGGGACCAGGGTCATGGCACCACTTGACGGACTGGTCCACAGTTTTGCATTTAACCACCAGGATGGTGATTATGGCGCGACCATTATTCTTACGCATAACTTGGATGGATTGGGCTTTCATACACTATACGGTCACCTTAGTCTGAATTCGCTGAAAAATCTCCAGCCCGGTATATGGATAAAAAAAGCAGAAGTATTCTCAGAATTCGGAATGCGTTTTGAAAATGGGAACTGGCCACCGCACCTGCATTTTCAAATAATTTTCAATATGGATGGGTGGGAAGGGGATTACCCCGGAGTCTGCAAATACTCGGAAAAAGAAAAATGGCTGGCCAATTCCCCTGACCCTGATCTTGTCCTGCAACTGAACCGGTATATAGGCTATTGAACCAATAACTGTGTCACAATTTCCTCCCATTCTTTTTCCAATTCATATCCGGGCATTTTGCGTCCGGCTTTATGATACCAATAGCTGGCATTTCCCGGATCTCCTTCCTTGCGATGGAGATAGGCATGTATCCAGGCTGCTGTTTTTGTATCACTATCCTGTACAATATTATGCGATCGTTCCCAATCATTTTTCGCATCGTACCACATGGCTTTCAGATAAAGGGAAATTTCTGAAGGGGGTGAAGATGCGGAAAGAGCAGATTTAAAATCCTCATAATTCATAATAATCTTATCGAAAACCAGAGCAAAATGCCGCAAAAAAAAGCGGCATTTTGTTGGCCTTAAGAAAAAAATCAAGCCTTTAATAACTTAAATGCATGCGTCCATTGATTGCGCAGCATTCCCGGAATACACCAGAGTATGCACAAAGGCTCAATTGCCCTTGCCGATTCAACCCTGCCCATGTCTTCAGGCTCCCATCCAAACGTGGTCAGCACCTCGCTGACTATTTTTTTGGCAGCTTCGTCATTGCCACAAATAAACATAGTCGGTTTGCCCGCCTTGAAATTTGGCTTATACATGAAGGCATTCCCAACACTGTTGAAGGCCTTTACCAGTTTAGCCTCAGGCATAGCCGACTGAAGCTTTTCCATAAGGGAGGATTCGAGTGTTGTAAAATAGTGCAATACTCCGTTGGTGGGTGGATTGGGGGCGATAGGATTGGTGGTATCTATAACTACTTTTTTGTTGAAGTTTTCAAGGCCCGCCAGCTTAACGGCTTCTTCTGCGGCAGAACCCAATATTGCCAATACCAGTAATTCCCCAAATTTCGCAGTTTCTGAAAAGGTACCGGATTGACCGGATGGATTTTCTTTTACCCATTTTACAACCTCATTTTTAGAGGTATCACGCGTACCCAGCATTACCCGGTGACCTTCGCTAAGAAAAGCTTTGGCCAATACCTGGCCAACCTGACCTGAGCCAATGATTCCTACCTTCATAGCTTTCTGGTTTATGGTTAAGAGATGTTAATTGGCATTATATGCAGATGCAAAAGACTTTGCAAAATCCTCCAGTTTGGTTTTTCCCAGACTATCAGGATGGTGTTTCCAATATTCTTCAGACATTTTTCCCGACCGCAGAGCAGAACCCATTTCGGTATAATTCTTCGCGATCTCCAGAGGGAGGCCTGCCTGAATCATTCCGGTTGTCGACTGTTCATCCGTAAATTCAACCCAGGGCAAATCAGGTTTTCCGATAGCGTGACCCAGTATTTTTGCAATCTCTTTTGCCGGCCTTTCATCGCTTGCGATATGTCGAACCGTATGCCCTTTAAAATTTAAAAGCAGCAATTCTTCTGCAGCCACTGCAGCAATATCCAAAGGAGCCGACAAAACCATATTTAAATCTGGCCCATAATTACTTCCTATAATATTCGAATTTTTGATCATTCCAAGGTTGCCGTAAAGATTTTCGTAAAAATATCCGGGACGAAGGTGAAGGATATTTACATCGGTTAGCACATTCAGCACTTCTTCTGCCCTGTGCAAACCGGATACCGGGCCTGCCCCTTCAGCCATATGGCCTCCGAGACTGCTCAGGTTCACCACATATTTGACATTATTGGCCCGGATAGCCTCGGCGTAATTTTTGCCGATTTGATGAATGGATTCCTTCCAATCCTTTACTCCCAAATTAGGAGGTATGAGCGTATAAACAGCATCAGCTCCCGCAAAAGTCTTCTTCAGGAAATCCAGATCCTCAACAGACCCGATGGCAACCTTGGCACCATTTTCAAACAGCTCTTCCAGGTGACTGGCATTTCGGCCAATCACGGTTACCTGTTGGCCGGCCTGAAGCAAAGACAATACAATTGGTTTGGACGTGTGGCCCGCGCCACCGGTGATTACGTATTTCATGATTTTTCTTTTTTTATAATTAAGGAAAGTCTTTTCAATTACTTGTATGTACAAGTATTAAACCAAAAAATAATCAGGGCCCTAATTTATCTGTCATTTTAACCATATTGTGAACAAACCTTCCACACTCTTCCTTGCCCAGTATCTCAGCGTAACGGCCGTAAAATTCGGAAAGGCATTCATTCAGCCTGGGCAATATTTCCTTGGCCTTGGGTGTCGGGTAAACGTTTGTCAATTTCCCTTCCGTAGTTCGTATGATCAATTTCTTCAATTCAAGTTTTTCCATCAAACGGCTAATGGTACTAGGTTGTAACTGCAGGTGTTCTGCCAGAATTTTGGGTTGTGACCCAGGCTCTTCGATCACCATCATCAGCAAATAAGCGTGGCTCGGGGAAAGGTTTACCTTCTTCCAGCTTTCCTGGGCCAGTTTGTCCACCTTTCTTGCCAGCGCATTGCTTGTAAAGTAAAGGCATTTCGAATACCTGCTGTCTGAAGTTTTCATGGTAATACAAATCTAAGGGGTTTTATTTGTATGTACAACTATTAGACAAATATTACCATTTTCTTTGTTGCGGATTGAACTGTTTATTCATTAATTTTATCCCATGTCCAATCCCAATTTAAATAACGATAAGGATTTGCTCACCGATATTGATAGGGAGTTTGAAAACAATATCCGGCCCCAGGCCCTCGACGATTTTGCTGGTCAACCACAGATTATTGAAAACCTGAAGATATTTATTAAGGCGGCCAAAATGCGTGGAGAAGCCCTGGATCATATTTTATTTCACGGACCACCCGGGCTGGGTAAAACAACCCTAAGCAGAATTGTCGCAGCAGAGCTGGGTGTAAAAATCAAGGAGACTTCCGGCNNTACCAATCTTGAAACAAATGACGTACTTTTTATTGATGAAATTCATCGCTTAAGTACGGTCGTTGAAGAGTACCTCTATGCGGCCATGGAAGATTACCGGATTGATATCATGATCGACAGCGGACCAAATGCCAGAAGCATTCAGATTAGTCTGAACCCTTTTACGCTTGTAGGGGCAACTACCCGAAGTGGTCTGCTCACAGCCCCCCTGTTATCCCGTTTTGCCATTAAATCAAGGCTTGAATATTACACGGCTGATATTTTATATAAAATCATACTCCGGTCTGCAAAAATTCTGGGTTCTGTCATCACCTCCGATGCCGCCAATGAAATATCGCGAAGAAGCCGCGGAACCCCAAGGATTGCCAATGGTTTGCTCCGAAGAGTCCGGGATTTTTCGCAGGTCCTGAGCAACGGTGTTATCGATATGGCCATTACGGAGCATAGTCTTCGCGCATTGAACGTGGATGAACATGGTCTTGATGAAATGGATAATAAGATCCTACTTACGATCATCAATAAATTCAAGGGGGGGCCGGTAGGCATTACCACTATCGCATCGGCAGTTTCAGAAGAGCCAGGCACTTTGGAAGAAGTCTATGAACCTTTTCTGATCCAGGAAGGTTTTTTAAAACGTACGCCACGGGGAAGAGAAGCGACCCATAAAGCCTATGAACATCTTGGTAAAAAGCCGCCCGGCGACAGCAGCGACCATTTGTTGTTCTGAATATTAATTTCCCGCAGGGAAGCACAGATGAAAAAAGAGATTGCCTTTTCTAAAAAACAATCTCCTTTATGGGCGGGGTTAGTAAGCCATTTCTTTAACGGGAAAACCAAAGCNNTTATTCTGTATTGCCTTTCTCGCCGGGTTTTTTCAAATTAACATCAAGTGGAAATTCCAATTTGAAACTAATATTCCTTCCCATATTATAAATTCCGTGCTGTCCCCTGGGGTCATTCGGATAGGGTTCAAAATATTTTAAGCGGCTTAGGTGGTCCTGGTAGGCCACGTCAAATAAATTATTCCCCATAATATAGAGGTTGAAAATAATTTTTCCCTTTTTGCCGGTGAATGCACCGCCAAGACCCGCATTGAATAGGGTGTAGCCGGGAGTAGGGGTTTCAGTATTGTCGGCGAGGTAAACCCTGTTTTGTGCGGCGTAATACGCCAGTTGTATTTTCACAAAGCCATTGACGATATGATTTGATTTGGAATCGAAATGATACCTCAATTCTGAAATACCGTGCAGAGGGGGGATAAAGGGCAAATATCGATTGCTGTCATTTAGAAACTTTGGATCCACCGCTTTATTGCTGGCATATACCGCAGATATACTATTTTCAAAATGAATGTCCAGGCTTGCTTCCCCGCCCTGAAGATTTGCCTTACCCTGCTGGAATTTAAAAGTTTGATTTCCAGGAACTATTATTGAATCCCCACCCATGCTGCTTCGCAAACGCTGATTGAATATATAGTTGGAGATGGTATTACTAAAAAGACTTAGGTTAATAACAACATATTGGGAAACATATGCAAAGCCAATATCTTCCTGAACGCTGAATTCAGGTTGAAAGTTATTATTTCCAATTTGATAAATATTTGTTCCGGGATGGACTCCGTTGGCAGAAATTTCTGCAATATTGGGCGCCCGGAAACCCCGGGCCAAATTTGCCTTAACCGAAAGTTTTTCAGTGAAATTATAAGTGACCCCTGCGCTTCCTGATAAACCGGAAAAAATATGGCTGTAATTAAAAAAGGGCTGACTGGCACCCATTGTATCAGCACCATACACCGGCATGTCAAAGCCAGTTACTGGATTGGGCTTCGTTCTCAATTCCTGGTTATTAAAAGAACGGCTGTCATATCTTATGCCGCCGGCGATATCCAGTTTTCCAAAACTTTTCTTAATAAAGACGAATGGCCCCAGATCAAACTGGTTATAGGATGGAATTACAAAATCGGTTCCTTTGGTAACATCATTACGCTGATAAAGTCCGTTGAGGCCAATCGTAAAATTCCATAGGTTGAATTCGGGAAGATGATATTTAAGATCATAGGTAAAAGTATTTAAAATCAGGTACAGGCCAGGGACCTCAGGCATCTGGGGATGACTGAATTCACGCCGGACACTATGCTGGTATCCCAGGTTCATATCCAGACTAGTGCTTCCCAAAATGAATGAGTTGGTTGTATAGACCCGGTAATGTTGGACGTGCTGGTGCAGACCGTTGATTGCATAAGATTTTAATTCAGCGTCTGAAACTATCTCACGTACCGTATCAATTTCGGTAATCTGCTTGGTAAATTTCCGGGTAACAGAATCCCTGCTTCCATCGGGTATTTTCTGCAAATCATCGAAAACTGAAAAATTAAGATGAGAATACCCCCATTTGCGATGCACCCCTAAAGATCCGCTGAGATCAGTTTCGTTAAAAGCCGTATTATACACTCGACCATCGATTTTATTCTGGTAGTTGGTGGCTTGCTTATGTGAAAGCCTGGCCATCCATTCAAATCCATTTTTTGCTTCCCCAAGCATGACAGATCCACCGAACATTCCATTATTGGTCTGGTATTCGGCCAGGATATCTCCAATGAATTTTCCTTCAGACGCCGGTTGGTAGGGAATCAAGTTTACCACTCCGGCCAGTGCATCTGATCCGTAGGTTAAACTGGCCGGGCCTTTTACGATCTCAATCTTGTCAATACCATACTCATCCACTTCTATTCCATGCTCATCACCCCACTGCTGGCCCTCCTGCCTAACCCCGTCGTATAGGGTCAATACCCTGTTAAATCCCAGGCCCCTGATTATTGGTTTGGAAACATTGGGCCCGGTGCTCACGGAATTTACACCGGGTACCTTTGAGATCGCATCAATGATGTTTGAGCTAAGATTGGTTGAGAGGTAGTCATGATTGACGGCAACAATGGGAATTGGGCTCCGGCGGATCTGGGTCGCCTTGGACAATCCCGTTACCACTACCGGGCTTTCTTCAATTGTATTGTCCGACAGTTCAAAATCTTCAACCGTACTGCCGTTGACATATACATTTCTTGTCACTGTTTTAAAGCCTACATAATGGACCTGGACAAGATAAGTTCCTGAAGGAAGGGAATTGAAATGGTAATTACCCGCCGTATCGGCAAGAACGCCCAATTTAAGGTCTGGTATGCTAATGGTGGCTCCTGCCAAAGGGCTATGACTGTTTTTTTCGACCACCTTTCCGGATAGAGAGCCACTGCTCTTTTTGAATATAAACCTTGCTTTTGAGTCTTGCTCACTCTGGGCAATCCCTAATCCCCGGACTAGCAATGAAAAAATGAAAACAAAAAGCAAACGTATTAGAAACGGATTCATGTGAATTTTTTTTATTATTTATGCCTGTAATATGTCTCGGGAAACGCAACTGACAGGCTCATCTGTGAAGTAAGCCTGGATTCAGACAGCTAAGGGAGGACCGCGAAGCGTGGCGTAATAAAGATGGACAACACTTAAATTATTAACCGTTTCAACTGGTGGGGTCAAATAAAAAAAGGTCAACATTATTTCAAGAGCTGGACCCTCATTAAGAAACGGAGATTCAACAACCAGGTTGTCACAATTGCAACGAAATCCAGAAACATCGAACTGGGGCGTTTTTGAATCGCTGGTCTTAACAGGGGTATCCTTGTGATCAGCCACCAGGTCGTGGAGGATCTTTTTGGGGGTAATGCTAAAAGCAAAAAGGACCAGCATCACGCCGGCGAGCAGACTTCGTATGGTGGACCTGACTAACAAGAAATTCTGTTACAGAGTTGCAAATGTAAATTTTTCATGTCCACCTTGCTAAAAAATATTGTCTGCTTTTTGCTGGCGCTAGGGTAATTGGATACTGAATTAAAAGATGATTTTTCAATTTTGGGATCCGGGAGATTTAATTCATCCGGCCAAATAATTTGACACCGGTGCCCCTCATCCGGGTCAGGTAAATGTTTTTTAGATTTGGAACGGCTTATTACTTTTAAAGCAGCAGTGCCTCTTAGTCGGAACCAGGG
>PLCH01000436.1 GCA_003135585.1 Chitinophagaceae bacterium | reverse complement strand
TTGCATGCATCAAATCTCGAACATGGTCCAGAGCCATAATGATCATGATAAGCCCCCTGGTAATATCAATACTGGAAATTCTTTTCATGCTAAATTTTTAATGGTCTTTTACCAGACGCTTATTTATGCATGCGTCCCCTCCTAGTATGACTACCCGCAATAACAAAAGCAATCCCGCTAAATGCCAGTGCGGATAAAGCGCTTGTTGCTTCGTTTCCCTCATTGGCAAAAGGAATGGCTATCGCCCTGGGAATGTGCAGCAAAATAAACCAAAGAAAGATCATTAGGCCCAGGAGGCTGGCGATTGGCTTTACCCATATCTTCAAAATAATCCCAAGGCCAGAGCCTATTAAGGCCACAGCAGCAAAATAAGTCCAGAAGAAAGCATTTGGTATCCAGGAGGGGACCAGTAGTGCTATATGCTTTGAATACAGGAAATGATCAATTCCAAAACTGATCATGGTTATCGAAAAGAAAATGCTGCCCAGAGGAATGAGTTTTTCCAATACCTTGGTTAAAAGAAGTTTTTTTTGAACAGTTGAGTTCACCACCGGAAAAGATCCAGCAATAACAAAAGCCCCTCCGGACAAGGCTAGCTCTTTTTCTGCATCCCCCCATTGGCCTAAATATTTATAATAGGGATCAACCACAAATTCATAAAGAATATAATAAAAGCAAAACAAGGCAAGCAGGATGCCGCCTAAAACAAGCGAAATGGTTCTCGCCTTCTTTTCAAAAATAATGGCGGCCCCGGCTGCCATGAGAGCAGCCCCGGTAACCCAGGCCCAAAAAGCAAGCCCATGGATCCATCCGTGTAAGGGAGGTAATATCATCGGGTGGAAATCCGAATAAAAAAATTGCTGAAACCCAACTCCTGCCATGGCAATGGCGTAGAAGAGACGACCAATTCTGGTAAGTTTTACCATTGACATAGTTGAAATGTTTAAAATATCGGACAGGGTAAAGAATGGGCAAATTCATAGGCTGTTCCATTGGAACATATCTGGACAAAGTATTATCAGGGAAACCCACAACAGTGGTGATTATCCAGATAAGCTCAGGCTCAACTTTTTCTTCATTTTTTCGTATCTACTCCGTAATACTTATAAGCATTATAAGTAATGGGAATACCGAACAATACCCCTAAAATAATCCAATCTAATATGGAATCTGAAAGAATAAATGGACCCGAGGGAAGATAGCTAAGTGGTAGAACCACTTGTCCCATAACAAGATCCACAAAAACTGCATAAAGCATTCCGATCAGGTATTTATTAAAAGATAATATTTTTATCCTCGGAAATATCCAGAAAAAAAACAGTGTAAATGCAAAGGCTATAAAATAATGGGAAAATAACCCCAAAAAAGCAATCCCATTCCCCCCTTGTAAGGCTGTTTTAATTCCAATTGCAGCTCCGGCAATATAATAAAGCATTTTCCTTGGGAAATTTCCGGATTTGATAGTCAAACTTATGTAAGCCGAAACCAGATCTGTTGTGCCCACGAACAGTCCCGTTAAAAACACTGTTTTGAAAAATCTGCTCATTTTAATATTTCAATATTTATGGGCTAAATTTGTTTTAGACCTGCTTTGAATTTATAGCCCGGCAAATTTTACTAGGATAAATTTAATTTAAGCTTCAAAAGACGTTCAAATTCTTTCAAAATGCAAGCAAAGAGGACCCCTGAACATGAATTGGTAAGAATATGCATTGCAGAATTATGCAAAAAGGCAGGCTTTAGGGATTCTGAGAATTTGGTGCAAAGAGATTTGTTGTTCTTGTCCGAGAGAATTGAATCAAAAACAGGTATCTTAATCAGTCTCTCTACTGTCAGGCGGCTGTTGAACGGGCAATTCTCCCACTTACCTCAAATCGCTACCCTGGACGCCATTTGCATGTATTTGGGCTATCAAAACTGGCAGGGTTTTAAATTTGATAAGAGTTCCAAAACAGAGAATATTGTTTTAAATGANNGTTTGCTGGCTATAATGAAGATCGAAAAACACAAATTGGGCAACCTCGACAAAGCCCATTTTTCAGCCTTCAAGACTACCGGAAATGAGCTACCTAATACTGTAATATTTAGTTATAATATTGATTCAGTATTGGCTGATAGCTTTTTTATACAGCAATCCTGGGATAAGAATCGAAGAGTTAAAATATATAAAAATGCCTATACACTTACGGATATTTATTATGAACCCGGCTATCATACTGCCAAACTGATCGCCAATGACCAAATCATTAAAACATTAGCTGTAAGTATACCTACCGACCGTTGGTTTTTTTATTCGCAAAAAACTTTCGGCGCGAGGCCCAGCTATATTTTTCCAGAGAAGCCTTCAACAAACGGATCCCTTAAACTGACCGTAGAGGATCTAATAAGCAATAAAATTGATATTCAAAATGAAAATCAATATTTACTTGTTTATTTTCCTTCCAAAATTGAAACCAGCAGCGACAATTTCCAACTCAGATTCAAAATCAGAGTTAAACGATTTAAAAACGATTTTTGCCCTTATTTTATGGCCGAGCTTTTTTGCCAGAGACAGTTTATGTACTTTAAAAGTACCTTAAATGGATGTGTCAGTGAATTGGGGGCGCAGTTTGGTGAAAGCTATTTAAGCGGCAAAACCAATGACTTTTCAGCTTTAGGAACTAACGTAATAAACTGGAACCATGCGGAGCTAATGGTGAAAAATAAAAGAGTGAGTATCCGGATAAACAACAAAGAGGTATTCTCCACAACTTATAAACAATCATGCGGTTTAATCACCGGCCTGGGTTTCATATCTAATGGTTTGTGCGAAGTGGATTCTGTGGAATTAAAAACTATAGATGGGAATAATATGGACCGTAACTACTTTGACCATTAAGAAATGACAACATACACTTCCAAAATAAAACATCGAATGAAAAAATGGATTTCCCCTTTTGCCTTTATGCTGTTGTTCTGTGGAGCTTCCTTTTCCCAAAACACTCCGCCAGTTTTTCCTTTAGATCCGTTAACCGCACCGGAGATCCGGGAAGTGGTTCAGATATTGAAGAACAGCGGGACGACCAGCGAAGGAAAGGACCTATTTAATATTATCAATCTTAAGGAGCCGCCTAAGCAGGAAGTGCTGGAATACAAAGCAGGTCAGCCATTCAGGCGGGAAGCCTTTACCAGTTTTTACGATTACACTAAGAATGGAGTCACAGAGGCGGTAGTAGATATGAATGCTGGAAAGGTGATTTCAGTGAAGAACCTGCCCAACGTGATCGGGATGGGACTGGAGGCGGATTCCGTAGCGCATTCGATTGTGCGGAAAGATGCAGCCTGGGTTGCCGCGCTGAAGAGGCGTGGCATTTCAATAGATTCGGTAACGCACCGGAGCATCTTTACAGGAGATTTAGGCATTGGCCCGGTGGGTCACCGTGAAATGTTGGTAATCGCCAGGAGAAAAAATAACAATTTTGATATTGAAGGCCTGATGGCCTATACAGATTTCACCTCGGGAAAGATCCTAAAGATCGTGGATGAGCCGGAAAGTTTTAGTGAAAAGGCTGAACTGGATTATTTCAATAAAGATTCCACGACGGATCTGTTTAAGGGACCAAAGCCGCTGATCATCACGCAGCCGGAAGGCCATTCCTTCCAAGTGAAAGGACACGAAATTATTTGGCAGAACTGGAAATTGCGCTATGGAGTCGATAACCGCGAAGGGCTGGTAATCTATGATGTGAAATATGTAGATAAAGGAAAAGAACGCTCTATAATGTACAGGGGTTCCATGCCGGAAATGGTAGTACCCTATGGTTCCCCGGACCTGCTCCAGGCCTCTTATAATTTTTTCGATGCAGGGGAATACCGGTTGGGACAGGGAACCGCGAGATCACTGACACCGGGGGCGGACGCCCCTGAGAATGCCGAGTATATGCCAGCTATCCTTCACCGTGAAAATGGTAAACCGTTTCTGATGGATCGTGCAGTTGCCATATATGAAGAATGGGGAGGAACCTTATGGCGGCATAATGTGGTAGCACGACGGGCCACGAACCTGGTACTGAAATATTATGCAATGATTGAGAATTATGATTATGGATTTATCTGGAGATTTAAAGAAGATGGTACGATAGAAGTGGAAGTGGAGCTAACCGGGATTGTAGAAGTAAAAGGCGTGCACCGGTTTAATGAAATGGATAAACCTGATAAAAATGATTTATCGTATAATGGATATTCCTTCGGCACACTGGTGCGTCCGCATGTGGAAGCAATCAACCACCAGCATTATTTTGTATTCAGACTGGATATGGATATTGATGGACCGGAAAACAACAGTGTGGTGGAGATGAACAGTAAGGCAGTGCCCGCAGACAAACAAAACCCTTATGGTAATGCATTTTATACAGAGCATACTAGGTTCAAAACAGAAAAGGAAGCACAGCGATCGGTGAATTATGAAAGCGCGCGAAACTGGCATGTGATCAATAATACAAAACACAATGATAAAGGTCAGCATGCGGGCTATATGTTGATGCCGGGCTTGCAGGCCAAAACTTTTTTACCGGAAAGCTCACTGCTCCGGAAGAAAGCAGGATTTCTGAACCACCAGGTATGGGTAACACAATACCATGATGACGAAGAATATCCGGCAGGAATGTACCCAGCCAGCAACAAAGTCTATGGCGGATTGCCGCAATGGACCGCCAAGAATAGACAAATTGAAAACAATGACGTAGTGCTATGGTATGTGGCGGGAATTACACATATTGTCAGACCGGAAGAATGGCCGATCATGTCAGTACACCGGATGGGCTTTTCCTTGATGCCCTTTGGGTTCTTTTCGGCCAACCCAACACTTGGAATCAGTAACCCGGATTTTATCAAAGAGCAATTTCCTAAAATAGAAAAGCATCAACCCAATTCACCAGACCCGGAATTAGATCATCAGTAAAAATTCATGCACTTAATAATAAAGAAAAATACCCTATAAGGTGGCCCTTATAAGTCCCCATTTGAACACTTGGTTGCTCATTCGCAATTCCACGATGCGCTAATACTGCCTTTTTTCTTCTTGTAACCTCCAAAAAATAATTGCGTCTAATAATATCATCGTGCAACTCAGAATCAATCAAAAAGCATTTATGAAATTTCCACATTCAATTTTTCAAAGGACCGCGCGATTAGGAATGTTGATTTTTCTTGCGCCGAATTTATTTGCTAGTTGTCTGGGCTTTCTTTTTTTTACAGGTTGCGGCAAGTCGCAATCCCCAATAGATTCCTCACAAATAAGAACTGTTGTTTTTATTAATAAATCGGAAAATATAAACCACCTGTGGCTAATGTATCTCAATGGCTCAGGCATCGGCTATCATGCAAGGCGGCTAACCAGTGATGCAGAACCTGAAAATTATCCTTCCTGGTCCCCAGATGGCAGGTGGCTCCTATACCAGCGGGATTATAACGGCTCGGCCATTTATATAACGG